>JAGQOG010000306.1 GCA_020427695.1 Phycisphaerales bacterium | reverse complement strand
TTCCCGCGACCGGTGCCTTGCGGCCGTCGACCTCGGCGGTGCAGGAACCGGTCTGCGTGCTTCCTCGGTTCATGTGCGACGAGGCGTATCGGCGGGCCGTTCTGACGGCACTGATCGACGGCGCTCGCGCCGATGCGGCATCGGAAGCCGCTACCCCCGATCGACAACCATGATCTGTTCGAGCGGCTTCCGTTGCAGTGCCGGCACGACGCAGTCGTCCGCGGGATAGCCGACGGGAATCAGCAGGAACGGGCGTTCGTTCTCGGGTCGGCCCAGGATCGACGCCAGGAATCGCATCGGGCTGGGCGTGTGGGTGAGCGTGGCCAGCCCGGCGAGGTGGGCGGCGGCCAAGAGCATGCCGACCGCGATGCCGACGGACTCGTTCACGTAGTACACCTGGTCGCTGGTGCGCTCGGGCGCGTCGTCCTTCATGAGCTTGAACACCACGATCAGCCACGGCGCGATCTCGAGGAACTCCTTCTGTTCGTCGGTGCCGAAGGGAACAAGGTCGGAAAGCCACTCCGGGTTCGCACGGCGGGTGTAGAACTCGTGCTCCTCGGCCTCGGCGGCCACACGAATCTCGCGCTTGAGCGCCGGGTCCTGCACGGCGACGAATCGCCACGGCTGCTTGTTGGCGCCGCTGGGCGCCGTGCCGGCGGCGAGTGTGATCCACTCGATCGTGGCCCGGCTGACCGGTCGATCGGAGAACATCCGCACCGTCCGACGCAGGCGCATGGTCTCGTAGAAGCGGCAGGCGGCCACTTCGGGCGGAACCGGCGGGACATACCGCTCGAGCGGCACGGAATGTGGGGGCTTCATGGACAAACTCCCTGGTACGGGGTCCGGGCTCCGGGGTCCGGGGGGTGGGGGGGCGGACCTCATCTTCGGCGGGATGCCGCCCGCGAGCGAGCGCATCCGGTCGACTGGGGGCATAATCAGGGCCGGCGCGCCTGCTGCCAACATCCGTCCGCGAGTCTCGTGAACCAGTCACTTCGACCACTGTTCTGGATGGCGATTGCCACGGCGACGCTGGAGGCGATGGGAACGCCGGTGGCGTCGGCCATGGTGTCGCAGGATGCGCCACCGCCCGCCGAAGCGGCGATGGTCGCCGGCATCGCGCCCGCGGTCGCGCGGCCCATCGCGGTGCGGGGTGGCGTGATCATGCTGCCACTCCTGGCCCAACAATCCGGATCGGGCTGGCCCGATCGCATCCGTCTTCGCTTCGACAGCGGCGACGAGATCGACGCCACGCTGGTTCGGGTGTTCTCGACCGTCCCGCGCGCGGTTCACTGGACGACTTCTCCCGGAGGACTCGCCGTGGAGCCGGTCGTTGCCGGAAGTGATCCGCTGGTCCAAGGCGCGTCGGTTTTCGCGCTCGCCCGCGTTCCCGAGAGCCTCCAAGGCGACTTTCGCCTGCGTGCCGTCGACCAGGGCGATGCCGATTCCGCAGCGGCCTCGGCGCCGGGCGCGACGCGCTCTCCGGAAGCGCTCGTTGACGATCGCTTCGCGGTGCGCCCGGTGTGGGTCGATCGGCCATCGCCGCCCTGGCCCGAGGCGCCGGCACTCCCGATGGAAGGAGGACCCGGTCGGCCCGACGCGCGTTCGCCCTTCGATTGGTGGCGGTGGGCGCTCCTGGCCCGGCGACTGCGCGCCCAGCCGCCTCCCCCCGAGGGCAACGCCGTCGAACAGCTCGTCGCGCAGCATGCCGCCGATCTATGGGCGGTCGGGCTTGCGCGGCTCGCCACGCAGAGCGAGGGCGTCGCGGCGGAGTGCGTCGAGCTGTTGACGAACACCTGTCGCGACGGATCGGTCGAGGTCGCGACCTGGGTGATTGATCCGCTCGAGGTCTCGACGCTGCTCAACATCCTGGTGGACTTCAATCGCTTGGACCGCTCGGTGATGGAAGGAGCGTTCACCTGGGCCCGTTCCCATGCGCCCGAGGTCGCATGGGTCGAGTCGGACGCCGGGGCGTCGATCGAGATCGCCATCGCCAACCCGAGCGTCGCGGAGATGCCCGCATCGGCGCAGTGGCTCGTCACCGCCAAGGAAGTGGGCGAGCCGGTGTCCTTCGTGTTGGCACCCCGTTCCGTGACCCGGATCCGCCTCGACCGGCCGCACGAGGTGCCGGGCGACACGCTCGGTCGCATCGACTGGAGTACGGTGCCGATGTCGGTGGTGGTCGCGATCGAGAAGCGCGAGCTGGCGCTGAGCGTTCCGCCCGCCGTCTTTCAGGCCCAACCGCCAGGGTTCGTCATGCCGCCGTTTCGGGCCGTCCTGACGTTGGCGGAGGCGCGGCGGGCTGCGGCGCCGGCGATCGACCGCTCGACCGCGGCCATGCTCCGGCGGGTGCGAGGCAGGTGGGAGATCTTCGCCGAAGGCGCAACCGGGGGCGCGATCGGGGGTGCGATCGAGGCCGGCGGACCCGCGGCGCCGCTGGACCCGGTGGAGCCGCTCCAATTGCCCATCGGGCGGGAGGCGTTGACGCTGGTCGTCGGTCCCAAGGGGAGTCCGAATCAGGTGCTGTGCGTGCCGCTCGTCGGGGCGGCTTGGATGACCAGGGGCGGCTCCCCCGACCAGTGGACCGATCTCGAGATCCGGCGCCGCGTCGACTCGGACGCGTGGCGGCTTCGCGTCGTGCTTCCCGACGCATGGCTCGCGCCGTACCTGGGAGCGCCCCTGCCGTTGGCCATGGTGCGCACGCACGCCGACCGCGAAGCGTTCGAGGTGACCGGGGCGCCGCCGGTGCCGTGGTCGAACCTCCCGGCACCGACGCTCGTCGATCTCGGCGTCTGGGTCGGGTTCCCGTCCGCCGTCGATCGGGCGTTTCCGAACGGAAGCGACCGCTCGCGCTGAACGGATCGCCGAATCGTGCTTCGCTCGACCGCTCGTGCGCATTGGCAGGCCGATCCGGCATCTATACTCCCCGCATGACGAGCCCGGTCCCGCGCCCAGTCCGCACCATCGCGCTGCTGAACCAGAAGGGCGGCGTCGGCAAGACCACCACCACCACGAACCTCGCCGCGGCCATCGCGGAGGCCGGCCGTCGCGTGCTGGTCATTGATCTCGATCCGCAGGCGCACCTGACGTTGCATCTCGGCATCGAGCCCGCAGGTCCCACGGTGTACGACCTCCTCATCGATCCCGAGTTGCCCAGCGAGGCGTGCGTCGTCGAGGCGCGACCGAACCTCGACCTCGTTCCGTCGGTCGTCGACCTGGCGGCGGCGGAGACGGAGCTCGCCGCCGTTCCCGATCGGAACCGACTCCTCCAGCGGCGCCTGGCGGCGCTCTCGAGCCGATACGAGTTCGTGCTCTTCGACTGCCCGCCCAGCCTCGGACTGCTCACGCTCAACGCGTTGTGCGCCGCCCGCGAGATCTTCGTTCCGATGCAGGCGCACTTCCTGGCCTTGCAGGGCGTGGGGAAGCTCCTGGAGACGGTCGGGCTCGTGTCCCGGTCGGTGAATCCGACGCTGCGGGTGACAGGCATCGTGCTCTGCATGCACGAGCAGCAGACGACGCACCATCGCGAGGTGGTGGCCGATCTCGACGCGTTCTTCGAGCAGGCTCGAGGCACCGACGTGCCGTGGAGCACGTGCCGGGTGCTTCGGCCGGCCATCCGCCGGAACATCAAGCTTGCCGAAGCCCCGAGCTACGGCAAGACCATCTTCGACTACGAGCCATGGTGCCCAGGCGCGGTGGACTACCGCAAGCTCGCGGAGCGCGTGGTTGGCGACTGGGACGCGATGCTCGCCCGGCGCGAGCGCACGGTCGAAATCACAACCGTTTCCGATGCGGTCGCGGGGACGACCTCTTCCCGCGGAGCCGGCGCCGGTGCCGCGAACTGAGTCCCGATGAGCCGCAAGCGCAGCAGCACCGTGCCGGCATCGGCGCGCCGGAGAGCAGCGTGGCCTGACGCCGCCGGGATCCGATCATGGTGAATCGGCGTTCGTGGCGTGTGCTCGCGGGCATCTACGCCCTGGCGCTGACCACGGGCACGCACTGGCCGAAGCTCCAACTCGGCGGCGAGGAGACGCCGCCGTTCGACAAGCTTGCGCACGCCGGCGCGTTCGGGGTGCTGACGCTCCTTCTCTGGCGCACCGGCTGGTTCCGCTCGCTGCCGGCGCTGTTCGCGACCGCCGTCCTGTGGTGCCTGGTCGACGAGGTCAGCCAGGCGATGCCGGGCCTCGGGCGCGAGACGAGCTTCGCCGACTTCTTCGCCAGTTCGACCGGCGTGGTGATGGCCCTGGCCGTCTTGTGGGCGTTCCGGCCCGTGGGCGGGTGGCCGAGCCGCATCCAATACGACCGGACGAATTGGGCCATCGAGCGCACGCTCGTCCGTCCCGCTTCCGCACTGCTCATCGCCGCGGCGACGATCGCATTCGGCGCGATCGGCGCCGTTGCCGCGGCGGGCATCGCCATGCTGTTTCCCAACCCGATGCCGGTGCTGCTCGGCCTTCTCGGTCTCGGCATCGGCATGGCGGTGGGCGTCCAGGCCTCGATCGAGATCCTCCGCCGGCGCGAGTTGGCGCGGCTCGACGAGCCGATCTGCTTCCGCTGCGGCGCCGCCGCGGGGGCGGTCGAGTTCGACGAGCGAGGCAACGGCGCCTGTCTGCAGTGCGGCGCGGCGCTGCACGCCGGTCAATGGCTCGACCCACCGGCGATCAGGCGCCCCGTGCTCCGTCGCCTGTTGGGCATTTCCGCCCTGGCGGGAGGTGGAATCATCGTCGCGGGCTTCGCGCTCTACCTGGCCGTGCTGGCATTGCGCCCGATGTCCCGGTTCTTCCTGCGTCTCAACGAAGCGTACAACGCGCTCCCCGACGACGCCCGCCTCGTCTTCGATCTCGCATGGGTCGT
>JAGQOG010000020.1 GCA_020427695.1 Phycisphaerales bacterium | reverse complement strand
TTCGGCGGGCTCGAGGTGGGCGCCATCGTGCGCCATGATCGCTTCGGCATCGGTCGTGTCGAGGCGATCATGCCCCGCGGCCGAAGCTCGAGCGCCCGCGTGTCGTTCCGCGACGTGGGCATGAAGACGCTGGTGCTGGAGTTCGCGCGGCTGGAGCGGTTGGGGTAGGGGGGGAAGTCAAGGCATCAAGGCATCAAGGCATCAAGGCATCGAGGCAGCGCCGGCGCCCATCACTTCCTCGACGCGTCGTAGTAGAAGCGCTCCGACACGATCTTGCCGTCCTTCCCCGTCTGCACGGCGACCTGCTCGAGGCGGACCGGCGTGCCGTCGGTGGCGGTGAACTCCATCACGGCCTCGACCGCGGAGGTGTCGGCACCGGTGTTGAGCGAGCGCACGGTGTAGCCTTTCCACTCCTTGACGCCGGCGAGGAACTGCTTCTCCCGTTCGATGTTCGCGGCGAGGCCCTTGGTCGGCGTGCCGCCGTTCTCGCGCATCTCCACTTCGGGCGCGTAGAACTCGTCCATGGCCTCGAGAATGCGGCCGGTGCGGATGTACTCCTGCAGCGCATTGACGCGTTCGGCGATGGGGGTGGTCATGAGCTTCTCCTGTGCGTTTGGGGGGTAGGAATCGGTCGGCGGCGACGACCGCCACGATCACTCGGCGGGCGGGCGCCGCGCCTTCACCAGCAGGGCGTTGAGGGTGCGCAGTTCGGACGGCTTGAGATGACCGAGCTGCCGGCGGTGCAGCTCGCGGATCGGCTCGTCCAGCGCCGCCAGGGTGCGCTTGCCCTTGGCGGTGAGGGTGACCACGACTTGGCGCCGATCCTCCGCCGTGCGCCGGCGCGCCGCAAGTCCCTCGCGCTCAAGCCGGTCGATGAGACGCGTGATGTCGGGGACGGCCGCGACCACGTGGGCGGAGATCTCGCCGCAGGTGCGTCCGGGGGAGCCGGCGCCGCGCAGGATCCGCAGCACGTTGTAGCCGGCCTCGGACAGGCCGAGCTCGCGGAAGAGCCGTCCGAACGGCACGCCCAGGCGGCTCGCGGTGCGGACCAGGTTGAGGTACGCCTCCTGCTCCAGGAGGTCGAACGGCTGGCGCTTGCCGATCTCGTGCTGGAGGCCCGTCCGTTTGCTCATGCACCAACGATATCTGTTCGAACAGATAAGTCAAGCGCGGAGCGGCGGGAAGGGGGGCTACGGGTGTGCGTTCCCGGCTCGGTGGCCTACGCCGCCCGTTCCGCCCCGCTCGTGTTGCTCCGGCGATCGATCTGGCGGAGCGCATCGCGGGCGGCAAGCTTGTAGAGGTCGGTCAGGGACGGGTAGTTCATGCACGCGGAGACGAAGTAGTCGATTCCAAGGCCGGCCACGATCGCCATCTGGGCGAGGTGCACGAGCTCCGTGGCGTCCTCGCCAACAATCGTCGCGCCGAGGAGGACCTGGGTGTCGCCGTCGAACACCAGCTTGGCGAGACCCGTGTCGTCGCCGAGCATGCGGCCGCGCACGTTGCGACGGTAGGAGGCCCGCCCGACCACGACGTTCCGTCCGGACTTGACCGCGTCCTCCTCGAGGAGGCCGACGGCCGCCACCGCCGGGATCGTGTAGATGCCGAGCGGAACGGTTTGGGCGACGCCCTCGTGCGTGGTGCCCCCGAAGAGGCGCAGGGCCGCGATGCGTCCCTGTTCGATCGACGTCGAGGCAAGGGCGGGAAACCCGATCACGTCGCCCACGGCGAGGATCGAAGGCACCTTCGTGCGGTACAGGTCGTCCACCCCGAGCAGTCCGCGCCGATCGGGCGAAAGACCGACGGATTCAAGTCCGAGGTTCTCGGTGTTGCCGGTGCGCCCCTGGGCCCACAGCACGGTGTCCGCCGCCAGCCATCCGCCCGACTCGAGCGCGATCTCGGCGCCCTGCGTCGTGGGTCGCACGGCCTGGACGGGAGACATCGTCCGGATTCTGATCCCCGTGTCGCGCATGCTCTGGAGGAGGATCTCGCGGCACTCGGGATCGAGGAACGGAAGGACCGTGTCGCGCGGCTCGAGCAGCGTCACGGCCACGCCGATCTCGGCGAAGATGCACGCGTACTCGGTGCCGATGACGCCGCCGCCCACCACGGCCATGGACGACGGAATGCGGTCCAGTTCCAGAATGCCGTCGGCGTCGAAGACGAAGTGGTCGTCGAACTCGACGTGCGAGGGGCGCACGGGGCGACTGCCGGTCGCGATCAGGATGTGATCGGACTCCAGTACGCGGGAACCCGCGCCGGTGGCGACCTCGACGGCATTCCGTCCGGCGATGCGCCCGGTGCCGTGGACGACCTCGATGCCGAGGCGGTCGAAGACCTGCTCGATCCGGTCGTGTTCCTCGATCTGGGCCAGGTGCCGCCGCGACATGAACTGGGCCACGGAAAGGGTGCGGTCCACCGCCGGATCGACGCCGGGCAGGGGCCGCCGCCGGAAGGCGGAGCAGAGGAGCGCCGTCTCGCGCAACACCTTCGACGCGATCGTGCCGGTGTTGACCATGTTGCCGCCGGGGCGCCCTTCGCGCTCGACGACGGCGACGCGGCGGCCGAGCGTCGCGGCGGTGGTCGCGGCCGTTTCACCGGCCGGACCGCATCCCAGGCACACGAGGTCGTAGCGGGGCATGTCGCCTGTTATCGGGCGGCCGGAGACTCGACTTGAGGGTGTTCGCTCCCCGGGCCGACCCTGCGAGCGTCGGGGCCCGAAGGGGAACGTCGCCGAATGCGGCCGCTACGGCTGCTTCCGTTCCGTCGGATGCGCCCACTCCGCAAGCCCAAGCACCAGGAACCGGACCGTGATCACGGCGAGCACCGCGGCGAGGACGCCCTTCGACTTGTCTTCGATCACGATCATGAAGCCGATCGCGCCCAGCACCAGCAGCGCCGCCGTCGCCTGGCAGGCGAACGAGATCCAGCGGCCCGTGGTGGGATGGAAGGGCGGGGTCATCGCGTCGGGTCGTCGGGATGTCGGCTCGGGGGCCGGGGATGGCGGACTCAGCCGCTGCAGAGTCCCGTCTGCCACATCACGAAGCTGAGCCAGTCCGCCACGTCGCGGATGCGCAAGGCGAGCGGCTTGCCCTGGCCGTGGCCGCCTTCGCGGTCCACCCACAGGAGGATCGGATGGGCGTCGAAATCGTTTGCCGCCGCCGCCTGCATCGCCGCGGTCATCTTGCGTGCGTGCAGGGGGTGCACACGGCTGTCGTTCTCGCCGGCGGTGAAGAGGATCGCGGGGTACTTCCGACCCTTCTGGATGTTCTGGTACGGCGAATAGGCGCGGAGCCACTCGAACGCCTGGGGATCCTCCGGCGAGCCGTACTCGGGCACCCAGAACTTCGCCATCAGGAACTGCTGGTAGCGCAGCATGTCGAGCAGCGGCACCTGGCACACGACGGCCGCGAACAGGTCCGGACGCTGAGTCGCGGCGACGCCGGTGAGCAGTCCGCCGTTGGAGCCGCCCATCACCGCGAGATGCGCCGGACTGGTGTAGCCGCGATCGATGAGGTGCTCGGCGGCGGCGAAGAGGTCGTCGAACACGTTCTGCTTGCGCTCGAGCATGCCGGCCTGGTGCCACGCCTCGCCGTACTCGCCGCCGCCCCGCAGGTTCGCCAGGACGAACACCCCGCCCTTCTCCATCCAGGCGAAGAACACGGCCGAGAAGAAGGGCGTCATCGACTGGTTGAAGCCGCCGTATCCGTAGAGCAGCGTGGGGTTGTTGCCGTCGAGGCTCAGGCCCTTGCGGTGCACGACGAACATGGGCACGCGGGTGCCGTCCTTGCTGGTGCACCACTCCTGCTGCACCTCGAGGATCGAGGGATCGACCGGCACCTCCGGCCGTTCCCAAAGGGCGAGCTCGCCCGTGGCCAGGTCGGCGCGGTACACGCTGCGCGGCTCGTTGAAGCTCATGTACGACACGAAGGCCTCGGTGCGGTCGTCGTTGGCGACGAGGCTCGCGTCGCCAAGGCCCGGGAGCTCCAGGGGGCCGATCGGAGCGCCGTCGAGGCGGAACCGCTCCATGCGGGTCACCGCGTCCTTCTCGTAGGTGGCCACCAGCATTCCCCGTGCGATGGCCACCTCCTTGCGCACGGCGACGTCCTGCTCGGGTACGACCTCGCGCCACGCGGAGCGCTCGGGGTGGGTCAGGTCGATTGCGAGCAGGCGCCCGTTCGGCGCCTCCCACGTCGTGAGCACGAGGAGCGTGTCGCCGTCCGTGCCGACGGGCGAGAAGCGGGCATCGATCCCCTTGACGAGGTCGAACGGCGCGAAGTCGCCGGTGCGCCGCCAGGCGTTGGCGTCGGCCGCGAACAGCTCGTTCTTCGACCATCCTTCGAAGATCCCGCCCACGATCCACCGACCGTCGCGGGAGAGGGACGCGAAGGGGATCCGGCTCGGCGCCTCCTGGCGCAGGAGCACCGCGTCCTGCCGGTGGTGGCGACCCAGCTCGTGGCTCATGATCTGGCGCGAGTACGGATCCGCCGGGTCGGCCAGGCGGCTGTAGAGGAATCCCGTCGCATCGGGCGACCAGCCGGCGAAATCGACCTTGCCCGGAATCTCGTCGGCAAGCCATGCGCCGGTGTTCGCATCGAGCACCATGAGCTTGGTCATCTCGTCGCCGGCGTAGCTCAGTCCGAACGCCACCCGTTGCCCGTCGAAGGAGGGCTCGAACCAGTCGAGGGCGTAGAGTCCCTTGTCGGAGAGGGCGTTGACGTCGAGGAGGGCACGGGGCTTCGCATCGAACCGCTCGCGCACGTAGAGCACCGGCTGGTTCTGCGTTCCTTCGCGCGCGGTGTAGAAGTAGCGCGTGCCCGCGGTGCGCGGCGCGCCGACGACCCCGATCGTCATCAGCGGCTCCAACCGGGCCTCCAGCGCCTTGCGGCAGGGGAGGTGGTCGAGAACCGAGCGGGTGTAGTCGTTCTGGGTGGTGGTCCAGTCCCGCACCGCCTCGCTCTCGCTCTCGAGCTGCTCGAGCCAGCGGTAGTCGTCGGCGATCGTCTGCCCGTGCATCGTGTCGGTGACGGTCTCGATGCGCGTGGGCGGCGGCGCCGGGAGGGCGATGGCGGCGGCGGTGGCGGCGAGGAGCAGGGACTGGATCATGGCGGGCTTCTCCGGGCGGTCTCGGGGACCGCGGGCAGCAACTATACGGTTGCGAGCCGCTCCGCGGCCGGAGGATCACCAGAGCGTCCGCACCCGGATCGTCTCGGGGATCTGCCGCAGCCCCTCCTTCACCGCCTCGCCCTCGACCGGATCCACGTCGAGGATCACGTAGCTCAGCTCCGCCTTGCTCTGGAGGAACTCGGCGTTGATGTTGACACCCCGGGCGGCCAGCATCGTGTGCATCCGCCCGAGGACGCCGGGCACGTTGCGGTGGAAGTGCAGGATGCGGTGCTGGCTCTCGCGCAGGAGCGGCAGATCGACCTCGGGCACGTTCACCGAGGTCGTCGTGGACCCGTTGAGCATGAAGCGCAGCAGCTTGCTCGAGACGTCCCGGGCGATGTTCTCCTGCGCCTCCTCCGTGCTGCCGCCGATGTGCGGCGTGAGGATGGCGTTCGACAGCCCGGCCAGCGGACAGTCGAAGGCGCCCTGGTTGGCCGCCGGTTCCTCGGGAAAGACGTCCACGGCCGCGCCGCCGATGGCGCCGGACGCGAGCGCCACGGCGAGGGCGCCGATGTCCACCACGCTGCCGCGGGCGTTGTTGATCAGGAAGCTCCCGGGCCGCATCATCGCCAACTCCGCCGCGCCGATCATGCCCTCCGTCAGCGGCGTGGCCGGAACATGCAGCGAAACCACATCGGCCGTCTCCAGCAGCGCCTGAAGGCTCGGCAGCGCCATGGCGTTGCCCAACGGGAGCTTGGGCGCGATGTCGTAGAACGTCACGCGCATGCCCATCGCTTCGGCCAGAACGGAGAGCTGCGATCCGATGTGGCCGTATCCCACGATGCCCAGGGTGCGCCCGCGGATCTCGTGCGCGTGCGCCGCGGACTTGTCCCAGCGCCCCGCGTGCAGGCCGGAGCTCTTGTCGAACAGCCGGCGGCTCAGGGCGATGATCTCGGCGATCGTCAACTCCGCCACGCTGCGGGTGTTCGAAAACGGCGAGTTGAACACCGCGATTCCGCGCTGGGCCGCGGCGGAGAGGTCCACCTGGTTGGTGCCGATGCAGAATGCACCGATCGCCAGGAGATCGGTGCACTCGGACAGCGTCTCGGCCGTCACCTGCGTCTTCGAGCGCAGGCCGAGGATGGCGGCGCCCCGCAGGGCCTCCGCCAGGGCGCCGGGTCCGAGGGCGCCACGGATCTCCGTCACCTCGAAGCCTTGGCCGCGCAGGAGCGAGGCCGCGGCGGGATGGATGCCCTCGAGGAGCACCACCCGCGGCGGATCGGACAGGTCGGGCGAGGGATGGAGATCAGTTGCCGACGACATCGGGGAGTCCGAACATGGCTTCCGTGAGATTGCGCGGTCCGTCGGGCGTGATCAGGACGTCCGCCTCGTAGTGGACGCTGAGCGATCCGTCGGCGGTGTAGATCGGCCATTGATCGCCCTCGCTTCGGATCTCGGTGGTCCCGACCGCGATCATGGGCTCCACCGCCAGCAGCATTCCCGGCTCGAAGCGCCGTCCCGCATCGGGCCATTCGCCGGGATAGCTCGGCACCGAGTTGGCGATGAACGGCGGGGCGTGCAGCGAGCGGCCGTAGCCGTGCCCGCCCAGGCCGCGGACGAGGTGGAATCCCTTCTCCCGCTCGACGAAGGTCTGCACCGTGCGGGCCCAGTCCAGGAGCGGTCGTCCCGGCTGCATCGCGGCGACCCCGCGACGCAACGACTCCTTCCCGCAGTCCATGAGCGATTCGGCGAGGGGCTCGCGGCCTCCGATGGCGTAGGTCCAGGCCGCGTCGCCGATGAACCCTCGATGGCGCACGCCGATGTCGACCGAGAGCAGGTCGCCCGGCGCAAGCGGAGGCTGCGGCATGGTGTGCGTTCCGTGCACGATGCAGGCGTTCACGGAGAGACAGGCGTGGCTCGGATACGGCGGATGTCCGCGGACGCGGTAGCCGATGAAGGCGCTGGCGCACTTGAGGTCGTCGAGCGTCCGCGCGACATGCGAATCGATCTCCGACAGCCGCAGGCCGGGACGCAGGATCTCCACCAGTCGTTCGTGCGTTCGAACAACGCACTCCGCCGCGGCGACCGCGGCCTCGATGTCCCGGGGGGCGTGCAGGAGCATGGAGCGGATGGTAGCGGAGACGGCGGCGGAGGCGCTTGCCGCGGGGATGCGACGCGTGGCGAACTCGTCCGGAACGGCACCCGACCGCGCGAATCGCGTCCCGCCTTGTCAACCTGGAGGGGTTCAGTCGATCGACAGTCCCGGGTCGGACCGCACGACCTCGCCTCCCACGATCACCAGGCGCGGTCCGGCGCCGCCGACCTCGAAGGCCAGGTCCCGCTCGTCGGTCGTGTCGAGCATCTGCACATCCGCCCGCTTGCCCGGCTCGAGCGAGCCGACGTCGAACTGGAGTCCCAGCACGCAGGCGGCGTTCCAGGTGGCGCAGACGATCGCCTCGGCGGGCGAAAGGAGAAGCTTGCGGGCGGCGAGCGCGATGGCGAAGGGCATGGAGGGGCAGGGCGCGCTTCCCGGATTGAAATTCGTGGCGATCGCCAGCGCGCCGCCCGCGTCGACGAGCTCCCGGGCGGGGGCGTAGCGATCGTCGAGGGTGAAGCCGGAGCAGGGGAGGACGACGCCGATGGTGTCGCTGTGGGCCAGGTGCTGGAGATCGGACGGCGTCACCGCCTCGAGGTGATCCACGCTGGCAGCGCCCATCTCGACGGCGAGACGGGTCATGCCGAGGCTGTGGAACTGGTCGGCATGCACGCGCACCGCACATCCGATGTCGAGCGCGTTCTCGAAGAGCCGCCGCGCATCGGCGAGGCTCCACGCCCCCTCCTCGCAATACGCGTCGCACGCGATGCCCGGAAACGCCTGCACCACGAGGGGCAGCGTCTCGTTGATCGTCCGCTCGACGAAGTCCGGCTGCGCGGGATCGATGGCGTGGGCGCCGAGGAAGGTCGGCACGATCGTCATCGGGACCTGGGCATCGGCGTCGCGGATCGCGTGGAGCATCTTGAGCTCGTCGTCGGTCGTGAGCCCGTACCCCGACTTGACCTCCACGGTGCCGGTTCCCATGGCCGCCATCCGTCGAAGTCGCGGAACGGTTCGGCCGACGAGATCCTCCCGCGACGCGGCCCGCACGGCGCGCACCGTGGACATGATGCCGCCGCCGCTCTGGAGGATCTCGAGATAGCCCAGGCCCGCCAGGCGCATCTCGAACTCGTCGTGCCGGCTGCCCGCCCAGCACGCGTGGGTGTGGCAGTCCACGAAGCACGGCATCACGACTCGGCCTTCGGCGTCGATGACGGCGTCGCCGGCGCGGACGGCGCCGTCGCCGATCGCCACTTCCGCGATCCGGGTTCCTTCGATGCGGACGCTGCCGCGATCGATCGCGCGCAGCTCGCGGAGGTCCTGGCCGCGGCGGGGACCGGTCGAACCGTCGATCGCCGCGAGGGTGAGCACGCGGGCGTTCACGATGGTCGTGCTGGACATATGCTCACTGTACGGCTTCGGGCACCGGGCGGGTCGCCGACGCCAGGCACCGGTTCACGCGAAAGGTGGCCGCCGATGGAGCTGTTCATCGTCCGACACGCGGCCGCCGAGGAACGCGATGCCGTGCGCTGGCCCGACGACGGTCTGCGTCCGCTCACGTCGCGCGGACGAAAGCGGTTTGCCGCCCTGCTCGCGGTCGTCGCGGATGCCATGCCGCCCGTGGATCTCGTGCTGTCGAGCGGACTCGTTCGGGCGTGGAACACGGCCGAGTTGCTGGTGCGGCACCTCTCGGCTCCCGCACCGAGGCGCTGCGTGGTGCTCGAGGATCCCGGCTCGAACGGAGGCCCGACCGTCGTGGCCGGGCGCATGCTCGCGCCCCTTGTCGAAGAGAACGGCCGGTCTGCCGTGGCCGTCGTCGGACACGAGCCCTGGCTCGGAACCTTCGCCGCCGCGCTCTTGGGCGCTCCCGACGGCTCCATCTCGATCCGGAAGGGCGCCATTCTCTGCCTGGAACTCCCCGATCCGCCCGCCCTGCGCACCGGGCGGCTTCGATGGCTGGTGCATCCGCGCCTGGTCGCGGACACGTGAGTCCGAGGGCCGCCGGATCCGGGGCCGGTGCTACCATGGCGCCAGCGCGGCGGACCAGGTCGGTTCGCCGCCGGAGCACGCCATGAGCAGCGCCACCGGATCCGTCTTCGAGAAGAACTCCTCGTTCGCCAAGCAACGGGCCAAGTCGGGCGTGCTCACCGTCCAGCTGGTCGGTCCCACGATCGGAACGCGCGAAGCGCCGATCGTGAGCGAAGAGGTGGGGGCCGCGATCGACAGCCTCAAGGGCGGACTGAAGGCGGTGGTGCTTGATCTCTCCGACGTGACGTTCATGTCCTCGGTCGGTCTCGGCGCCTGCATCAACATCCGCAACCGGGCCGACGCCGCCAAGGCCACCGCCGTGCTCTACGGCCTCGCGCCCGACATGAAGAAGCTCTTCAAGCTGATGAAGCTCGATCGGCTCTACAAGGTCGCCGACTCGCCCGAGGCCCTGAAGAAGATCACGGGGTAGGGGCACGCGGCGGTCGCGCCGCCCGCGACTCCTGGGAACACGACTGCACAGGCGGCCGTCGTTGCCGTCAGCCCGGCCAGCGCACCCGTGCCGACGGCATCGGCATCCATGAGGTCGGGATGCCGCTTCACTTGAGCGAATCGTCGTTGGCGGCGGCACGGTCCCGATGCCGCGCCGCGAATGCCAAAGCCGGCCGGCCGCCTGAAGGCGGCCGGCCGGGATCATGCAAACCAGCCATCACGAGACGTGCAGCCCCGGCTTCTTGGGCGGAGAGGTGGCCTCGACGCGCGACGCCAGTCCATCCTCGTGCCGCACGCTCACGCGAACGCCCTTCTTGACCACATCCGCGAACGTCGCGTCCTTGCCGTCGAGGACGTACTTCGTGGAGGAGTCGGTACGGACGGTGATCTCCTTGTCGCCCACCTTGAGGACGAACGTCTGAGCGATCGTGTCGACGCTCTTGACGCTTCCCTCCTCGGTGCTGGCAATGGCTGCCGCCACCGGTGCGACGGACGTCTGGACATCTGCGAGCACCAACGCCGGACAAGCCAGCGTTCCGACCAGAACCAGAATACTGCTGCGATTCATGACGAGTCTCCTTGGACCAGTGACCTCGCGTTCACGCGGCATCGCGCGATGCCGAGCCCGTGGTGCGCCGATCACTGTCGAATGGGAAGTGGAGGGAGCCGCGACGGCGCGCGGCCCGTGAACCAGCACGGCCGGGTGGATCGCATCAGGGCGAGGTCCGCGTGCCCACGATCCGGCGGCGGGCACCCGCGGTCCGGGCGAGCGCCGTACGGCGCTGGCGCCGGGCCGCATTGCCCTGCCGGAGGAGCGTGGATCCGGCCGGGAGCGTTGAGACAATTGGTAGCACGGCGTTCGCCCGCAGCAAGTGAAATCGCGCTCATGATGCGCGGCGCGCATGCGCTCGGCACAGCGCGATGGCGTGCCGCATTTCGGATCGCGGGCCCGCGCCGGACCGAGGCGGGTGGCGGCGTTCGCGGGAGCGCCGTCGCCCGTCCGGCCGGAATCGGGGGCGCGTGGAAGTGCTGGCGGCGGCGTTGCCGCGAGCAGCCTGTTCCTTGTCGCGCTGCGGTTGGCGCTACCGTCCCCGCGCGTGCGGGAGCACGGCGTCAGTTGCGATCGCCTCCCACTTCCGCATGGAGTTCGAGGAGACCCGGCAGCCGATCCATGTCGCCGCGTGAGACGAAGGCGCTTCTGACGGACGCAGTCGAAGCGAATTCGATTCCGGTCCAACGAACCGCGGACATCACGCCGGGTTGTTCCCTCGCGGATCCGGTCCGTCGTGCTCGGGCCCCGTCTCGGG
>JAGQOG010000305.1 GCA_020427695.1 Phycisphaerales bacterium | reverse complement strand
CCGCCCGGGGCAGCGCGATCGCCGACCGAGCTAGCGCGATCGCCGACCGAGCCAGTGCGACCGCCGACCGAGCCAGTGCGACCGCCGACCGAGCTCTCAGAGCTCGAGGGACGATCGTGCCACATAGAGTCGCACGACCGTCGGCCTGCCGGACCCGTCGGCTTGACATCGACGACCGATTGGGGGTTGATTCGGCTGACCGCTTACCTTGATTCACGGCGGAGGGAGAACCATGACGGGTATCGCGCAAAACATTACAGAGTTGGTCGGTCGGACGCCGATGGTGGCGCTCAACCGCTACGCCAAAGGCTTCGCCGGCGAAATCGTCGCCAAGCTCGAATTCTTCAACCCCTGTGCCAGCGTCAAGGACCGCATCGGCTTGGCGATGATCGAGGCCGCCGAGCGCGACGGCCAGTTGAAACCGGGCGTTGTCGTCGTCGAGCCGACGAGCGGGAACACGGGGATCGCCCTGGCCTTTGTCTGCGCGGCGAAGGGCTACAAGCTGGTCTTGACGATGCCCGACACGATGAGCGTCGAGCGTCGGAAGCTGCTGAAAATACTGGGTGCCGAGCTGGTTTTGACCCCTGGCGCCGCTGGCATGAAGGGGGCGATCGCCAAGGCGCAGGAGATCGCCGAATCGGAGCCGGGCCGCTTCTTCGTGCCCCAGCAGTTCGAGAACCCGGCCAACCCCGAGGTGCATCGCCGTACGACGGCCGAGGAGATCTGGGCCGACACCGCGGGCGCGATCGACTACTTCGTCGCTGGGGTCGGCACGGGCGGTACGATCACGGGCGTCGCCGAGCTGCTAAAGGGGCGCAATCTAGCGCTGCGGGCGATCGCCGTCGAGCCGACGACCTCTCCCGTGCTCTCGGGTGGCAGCCCCGGTCCGCACAAGATTCAAGGGATCGGCGCCGGATTCATCCCCGCGGTTTGCCGCACCGAGCTGATCGACGAGGTGATCAAGGTCGACGACGCCGATGCAGGCGCCGTTGCACGCCGCTTGGCGAAGAGCGAGGGGATCCTGATCGGCATCTCGGGCGGGGCCGCGCTCTGGGCGGCGACGCAGGTCGCCAAACGCGAAGAGGCACGGGGCAAGCGGATCGTCGTCGTGCTGCCCGACACGGGAGAGCGCTATCTGAGCACCTGGCTCTTCGAGGAGGGGGATGGCAACGCCTTTTGACCCCGATCTGGTTGCGATCGTCGACGCCCTCTGCGAGCTGAACACGGGTCCCGACAGCCTCGTCGACCGCGTGCAACACGGCCAGAAGCTGCCCTCGGCGCCGATCATCGCCCAGGCCCTCGACGCACTGAGGACGGTCCTCTTTCCCGGATTCTACGGAGACGCCGAGCTCAAGCCCGAGAGCATGCATTTCTACATCGGCGCCACGCTCGACGAGTCGCTACGCCTGTTGCGCAAACAGATTCAACGGGCGCTCGCTTTCGTCGGCGGTGGGGGGCCGGCGGCGACCATCGACCGCGCCGGCGAGCTGGCCCACGCCTTTCTCGTGCGGTTACCCGAAGTGCGCCGTCTGTTGGGGACAGACGTCCAAGCACATTACGATCACGACCCCGCGGCGGGCTCTCCGGACGAAGCGCTGTTCTGCTACCCGGGTATTCGGGCGATCACCAACTACCGCATCGCCCATGAGCTCTACGCCCTCGGCGTTCCCCTCGTTCCGCGGATCATCGCCGAGCAGGCCCACAGCACGACGGGGATCGACATCCACCCGGGGGCCGAGATCGGTGAGCGCTTCTTCATCGATCACGGGACAGGCGTCGTAATCGGTGAGACGAGCGTGATCGGCCGCGACGTGCAGATCTACCAGGGCGTCACCCTCGGCGCGCGGAGCTTTCCCGTCGACGAAAAGGGTCGCGCCGTGCGCGGGATCCCGCGGCACCCGATCGTCGAGGACGAGGTGGTGATCTATGCGGGCGCCACGATCCTCGGTCGGATCACCGTCGGCCGCGGCTCGATGATCGGCGGCAATGTCTGGCTCACGCACAGCGTGCCGCCAGGAAGCCGCGTGCTCCAGGCCTCGGCCCGCCAAGAGCTCTTCACGAGCGGCGAAGGGATCTAGCCCGACCGGGGTTCCGCCGTTCCGCCGTGCCGTTCCGCCGTTCCGCCGTGCCGCCGTTCCGCCGTGCCGCCGCGCCGCCGTGCCGCCGTGCCGCCGTTCCGCCGTGCCGCCGTGCCGCCGTGCCGCCGTTCCGCCGTGCCGTTCCGCCGTTCCGCCGTTCCGCCGTGCCGCCGTTCCGCCGTGCCGCCGTGCCGCCGCGCCGGACCAACCGGCGGCACCGCTCTGCCGTGCTTTCGCGGTGCACGACCGCGCGCAGGTCGGTATTCATGGCGTCGTTTCGCGCCTGTTGCATGGGATGGGCTCGAGTCACAGGTCGCGCGGAATCGCTGTATGGGGTCGAAGGTGCCAAAATCGGCGGGGTGGCCGATCACTGCACGGATTTTGGCACCGATTTGGGTCGTTGAGGGCGCGGCAGGTGCCAAAATCGGCGTGGTGGCCGATCACTGCACGGATTTTGGCACCGATTTGGGTCGTTGAGGACGTGGCAGGTGCCAAAATCGGCGGGGTGGTAGATCACTGCACGGATTTTGGCACCTTCGCCTTCTGCGAGCGCAATCCCGTCAGCGGGGACGTCGATGCTGCGTGGGCGAAGCCACGGTTTGTCGCGTCGAGGTGTGGCGCGCTCCGGGTGGGTCGGCGCGGG
>JAGQOG010000304.1 GCA_020427695.1 Phycisphaerales bacterium | reverse complement strand
TACCCCCCCGCGGGTGCACCGCCGGTTGGCGGCGGCGACACGCGAACTCGAAGCGCGTGCGCTTGAGGTTCGCGCTCGAGGTTCGCGGTTGGACGTCGCCCGCGACGTTTCCCCACGTGGCGGCCGGCCCGACGGGTGGGACGGTCGTCCCGCTCCCGGGCCGGGCGCGCCTCGGGCGAACGTGGGCGGCCACGGCGCGAGGGGGTGCCTTGTCGGTAACTGGGGCGACCGAGGCGGCCCATAGGTACTTGGCGGGCCAAATCGGCCGTCGACGCCGCCGGGAACAGCCGCGGTTCGCGAATGACCTACTTTGGACGGCCCGACCGCACAGCGGCTGCGATGCATGAGCATGCTGCGGAGTCGGGACTGCGCCCGGCCGATCGTGCAGCCTCTGTCCAACACTCGAACGGGAGGATCGTCCCCGTCGCGCGGCGACCGACCCGAAACGCGCACCTGCCCCCCGTCGGATCGACTTGAGCCTGCGTCCGTCGAGTCGCACACGGCGCGTGATGGGGCGTTCGCCGCGAGGTCCACGACCCGGGTTCCGGCCAAGCGCCGAGTCGCCTGCAGCCGGGCGCTCGTGCCGCGCTGGTGGCCGCACAGGACTGCGTTGTCGACCATCCAGGCTGTTCGGACCTTCGCAACAAACTCACGAGGGGATCGCGGCTGTTCCCGCGGGCGTTTTGACATGGATTCGGGCCGGGAAGGAACCATGGCGACTGGACCAACCGACGGTCCCGACTGACACAACCGGCGGCAGACCGCCCTGGCGGGGGCGCCAGCGGGGGTTCTGTCAGTTCTGTCAGGTGTCAGAGAGGGGTGTGCGCGATTCGCGGGCATGCGCGGCCGAGCCGTTGCGAACCCGGGATCCGAGCCGGCACCGCAGTCATGCCGGCGGACCGGACCCGAAGGCGGTCTTGGAGATCCGAGCGCGAACGTCCTCCGGGAGGTCGGACCAGACCGCAACGAGCCGGGCGAGTTCGTCATCGTGCGGGTCGATCTCCGACGTCTCGTCGGCGTGGGGATGGCGAGGCTCGGAACCTCCGGTTGGGGCGTTCCCGCATTCCGCGGCACAGCGCGCTGCGCCTGGCGCTGCGCGCTTCCCGCGACTCCCACGATTCCCGCGGGAATCGCGAAGTGCCCGGGGGTTCGAATCCCCCCGGCTCCATTCGACTCGTCCCCGCTGCGGCTGGCGCCGCAGCGGGGACTCGCTCATGGCAGGCCACTTGCTTCCGGCGGCACCCTGAAGCGGGGACGAGTCGAATGTCCTGAGCGAACGCAGGATCGAGCGCAGCGAGATCCGAAGTGAGTCGAAGGGCATGAACGGCCCACCGCACGGGCCTGCCAATCCACTCTTACCGGCACCACGAGCAATTCCGCCCAAACACGGCAGCCGCCCGCGGATCTCAACCGTACAATCGTCGAGCATGCGGCTGCAATCGGGGCTCCAGGTCGAAGCCGCGCCGGTAACCCGCCCGGCGCAGGAGATGGTGGTGGTGTCGCCGAGGTGGCGGCTGCCGGGGATCCCCCTGGCGCTGACCGCGATCCTGGCCGCGTTCGTGCTGGTGCCGCCCGTCCGGGACAACCCTCGGCTGGTGTGGTCGCTCCTCGGCGTCTCGGCGGGACTCCTCCTCTGGGAGCTGGCGCTGGCGGTGGTGGCCCGCCGGCGCGGCATGGCGTTCCGGCTGGAGTACGTGCCGGTGCGCGCCCACTGGGTGCAGGCGCTGGTGCAGATGGGGATCATGGTGTACTGGGGGTGGTTCTGGCGCGACGTGTACGCGGAAATGCCGCTCATGCTCGCGCAGCTCGTCTTCTTCTACGCCCTCGACGCGCTGCTGGCCTGGTCGCGCGGCCGCGTGTGGCGGCTCGGCTTCGGGCCGATGCCGATCGTCATCAGCACCAACCTGCTGCTCTGGTTCCGGCACGACTGGTACTTCCTCCAGTTCGCGATGCTTGCCGTGGGAGCCCTGGCCAAGCAGTTCATCACCTGGGAGCGCGACGGCCGACGCTCCCACATCTTCAATCCGTCGGCGTTCGGCCAGTTCGTGTTCGCGGTGGTGCTCATCGCCACCGGGACCACGAAGGAGCTGACGGTCGGCAAGGAGATCGCGGCGGCGTTCGACCCGCCGCACATGCTCCTGGTGATCCTCGTCGGCGGACTGCTGGTGCAGTCGCTCTTCCACGTGACCCTGACGACCGTCGCCGGCACGGTGCTGCTGGTGCTGCTCAACCTGGTGTACACCAAGACCACGGGGCTGTACTTCTTCGTCAACGTCAACATCGCCGGACCGATCTTCCTCGGTCTGCACCTGCTGATCACGGACCCGGCGACCTCGCCGCGTACGAATCTCGGCCGGGTCGTCTTCGGGGCCCTGTACGCGGCGGCGTACTTCGCCCTCTTCCGCATCCTCGACGTCATGGAGATCCCGCTGTTCTGGGACAAGCTCCTGCCGGTGCCGTTCCTGAACCTGGCGGTTCCGCTGATCGACCGTTTCGCCCGCGCCGGCGTCGTCGGACGGCTGAACGGCGCCTGGGAGGGCGCCTTGCGCCCCAGCGCCATGAATCTCGTGCACATGGGCTTCTGGATCGCCTTCGTGGGCGTGCTGTGGGGAGCGAGCTACATCGACGCTCCGCATCCGGGCGACTCGATCCCGTTCTGGAAGAAGGCGTTCGCCGAGGGACGATCCAACGCCGGGCATGCCCTGGTCATGACCGCGGGCGGACAGGCGATCCAAGGCCGCTCGGGCGCCGCCTACAACGAGCTCGGCCTGATCTGCATGGAGGGCAAGATCGTCGATGCGGACCGCGCCTCGGCCGCCCGCTACTTCGCCGAGGCGTGCGATCTCCGCGACGAGTGCGGCTGCGTGAACGTGGCCATCCAGTACCTCTTCCTCAACGAGCGCCTGTCCGACGACGACGTGGCGCACGCCCTCGACCTGCTGGAGGCCGACTGCGGCAGCGGCGGCAGCGGTCGGAGCTGCTACCTGGTCGGCGTGGCGCACGAGACCGGTCGCGGCCGGCCGTTGGACCGGGACCGCGCCGTCGAGCTCTTCGTCCAGTGCGGCGAGGACAACCTCTACGCCGCCAGGGCGCTGGCGCGGATCGCGCTCGCGGAGAACGCGGTGACCTTCGACATCCGCTCCGTGGTGCACTGCCTGGTGGACGCCGCGCGCCGGGGCGACGCCGAGAGCTGCTGGTACCTCGCGTACCTCTACCACCAAGGGGTCGGCCTGCGCCAGAGCGACGAGAAGGCGCGCGCCTTCCTCAAGGCGGCGTGCCAATTCGGTTCGGTCGAGGCCTGCGAGGCCTTGGCGCAGCCGGTACTCCCGGAGTACCGGAATCCGCTGATGAACGTTCCCGGGTGGGCGTCGCAGTTCCCGATCGACGCGTCTGAGCCACCGGAAGGAGTGGACTGACCGCGAGCAACCGACGAGCGGCTCCGCCGCGGCCAGGGACGGCCTCGGGCGTGCGAGCGTCCGGGCGCCGGCGGCCCCCCTTCCGCACCCGTCGATCCGAGTCGTTGACGCCGCTTCGCCGTGCTCGCGTCATCGCCAAGGGCTCGCTCAGGACAGGCACCTCATTCCGGGGGCTCGAACGTTGTTCCACACCTACCTCCTGCGCTGCGCCGACGGCACCATCTACGTCGGATCGTGTGAGAATCTGGTCAATCGTGTCGCTTCGCACAACGACGGCACTGCCGCAACCTGGACCATGAAGCGCCGCCCCGTCCAACTCGTCCACTCCGAGGCCTTCCCCACGCGTGCCGAAGCCGTCGCCCGCGAGAAGCAGCTCAAGCGCTGGTCGCACGCGAAGAAGGCAGCGCTCGCTTCTGGCGATACCGAACGCCTCCGCGCCCTCGCGAAGCGCCGGACCTGACTTTCGGCCCCGATCCGCGCCTGTCTCGATTCCACGCTCTTCCGGCGGCTCCCCCTGCGCCCGATGCTGCGCGCATTCCGCACCCCCCTCGGCCGCCCGCACAGGCGCCTGACCGGGACGCACGGTCCAGCGACCACTCTCACGGTCCGACATCGATTCTCTCAGCCGTCGGACCCATCGAACGGCCGGAGCCGATTCCAGAAGGCCGCGAGAATCGAGAACGCCTCGTCGAGGTCCGTTGTCGAGATGCCGGCCTCGGTCGCCATCGCCGGGAACTCCGTGGCCCACGCTCGCGGCGGTGAGTCGAGCGTGGTCGGCGCCATGTGGCGACGCCGGTGGCCGAATGTCTCGACTACAGCTCGGCGTACCGCGTCGCGGTCGAGCTCGCCCCGCTCGATCAGCAGCACCATGTCCACCAGATCACGCGAGCGCGTGTTCTCCCGATCGGTCCACGGGAACGTGTAGGCGTGGATCTTCTCTGCGAACTGTTGCGTCTTCGGGATCGCCAACGCGGTGGGCGGACGAATCCCGGCGAATGCCAGGAGGTCATCGCCGTGAAGCCGATCAGGAGCGCCGACGACAGCATCGCCGAACCCGATGTCGAGGTGAAAGCGTGCGAACTCGCGACCGGCCACCTTGGCGATCACGCTGAAGACGCCGCCGCCGCCCGGCGCGGCGGCAAGCTCGTTGCGAGCCGGTGGGATCGTGAACTCGAAGTAGTCGCCAAGGTCGAGTACCGCCGTGTTCATCAGTGCCTCGTGCACCTCCACGAGCCGGCGCGCAAGCGCCTCGGGATCGACCGATTCGACGAGCGTCAGATCGAGGTCGCGCGTGGTCCTGGCCCTCGGGCGGAATCGGAGTTCCATCGCGTACCCGCCCTTGAGCAGCCACGGCGGGTTCGGGTCGTGGAACAGCCTTGCCAGCAGTCGCTCGATCGCGAGCTTCAGCCGAAGCCCCTGTATCTGAACGACACGCTGCTGGGCGACGCTTCGGAGTCGCATCTCGAGCGCCTGCCGGAACGCAGCCGCGCTGGCGTACGACCGTGTCATCGACCATCCGCCGATCTGTCCGCACGCCGCTGCTCACGACTCTTGCCGAGCAGTTCATCGGCGTCGCGTTGCCGGATCAGGCCGCGTTGCACCGCGGCGCTGACGGCGTTCTCGAACTGCTCGTTCGGCAGGGAGCCCGCATCTGCCAGGTCCCGCAGCGTCCGCAGCGGAGTGGTCATCCGTAGCGCGTCGAGCGACTGTGTCTCGTTCGATTCGATCCGTTTCTTGTGCAGCACGCATCCCTCGGGCGGTCGCTTCCGGAATCCGGGCGGGACCGTCAGATGGATCGCTGTCGGAATGAACTCCGCCAGGTCGTGCAGCGCGAGCGCGGTCTGATGCGAAAGGACGGCTCGTGGTTGATCGTCGCGGCCTCGGCTCCAAAGCCAGAGCCGGATGAGATCGTCGTGCTCCGAGAGCGGCAGGATCGGGATGCGGTAGAGCCCACGGCCGGCCCGCTCGAAGTTCCCGACGGAAAGGTGGTATGTCAGGTGCGGAGCGTCGTACCCGGCATCCTCGGCCTGGCGGGACGTGAAATAGCCCCCCTGCGACACGGCGATCGCGGTCAGGGCTCGAAGGGCGGCTTTCTGGTCTCGATACGCCATGCACATACCTTCAAATATTTTGAAGTTCTACGCAGCACGCAGGGCTGCGTCAAGTGGGGTCGCTTACCGCTCATGCTGCCGTCCTACCGACTCCGACAGCGCGACCTTCGCACAAGGGGCAGCGCCCGCCGCCAGGCCGAATCCGCGCCATCGCCGGAAGATCGCACTGTCAACCATGGCGATGTCGCCGAGATTGGCGAGGCGGTCCGGCGGGCAACTCCACCAAAGCCCACGCAGAACGACGAGCCCGGCGCGGTCACCGGAACTGCCGCCATCGGGACCGGCGAAACATCCCACGCACTCCCTGAACATGATCTGAAAGACCACGCCTGCCATGGCGCGTCTCCAACGCCGCTCGATCGCACGACACGTCATCCGAGGAAACGCATGCGGGCGAGGCACCAGAGGGGCATGGTGCGATTCGATCCAGGATCCCCAGTCGAGCGGCTCCCAAGTCAGCTCGTCGCCAGACCGACGTACCGGTCGCGCTTGACCACTTCCACAACCACCCTCCCCCACCAGCACCAACCAGCGACTCCCCATCGCCGGGATCCTCGGACGCCATCAAGCGCCGGACGCCGGAAATCCTCGCCCGCCGATCGCGATGTCCACCCGGGCCGTTGCCGCGAATCAGGTGTATGCTGCGGGCTCAGCGCCGATCGGGGGTGTTCGATCGAGTGTCGGGGCCCGGACCATTCCAACGCCCAATGCGCTCCGGGCGTTCCCCATCTCGATTCGCGCCCACGCCTCCAGGCATCGGACCGGCGTCATTCGATTGCGCTGATGCGCACGTCACCCAAGTAAAGGAGAGGCAGGCATGAATAGGCATCGGGCAGTCACGCACGTTCTCCGTTCCGCGGCCTTGCTGTGCGCCGTGTCGACTTCGCTGGCCGCCCACGCGGCCGACGCACCGCCCAACATCGTCTTCATCATGGCGGACGACGTCGGCTGGTTCAACGTCGGTGCGTATCACCAGGGCATCATGGCCGGGCGCACGCCCCACCTCGACCAGCTGGCCGCGGAGGGCATGCGCTTCACCGACTACTACGCCGAGGCGAGCTGCACGGCGGGACGGGCGAACTTCATCACCGGCGAACTCCCGATCCGCACGGGCTTGACCACGGTCGGCCAGGCCGGCTCGCCGCTGGGCCTCCCGGCCGAGGCGCCGACCATCGCCACGGCGCTCAAGTCGATGGGCTACGCCACCGGACAATTCGGCAAGAACCACCTCGGCGACCTCAACCGGTTCCTGCCCACGGTGCACGGCTTCGACGAGTTCTTCGGCTACCTCTACCACCTCGACGCCATGGAGGATCCCTGCCATCCCAACTACCCGCCATCGGCCAAGGCGACCGTTGGCCCGCGCAACATGCTCCACTGCTGGGCCACGAACGTGGACGATCCCACGGAAGAGCCGCGCTGGGGAAGGATCGGCAAGCAGCGCATCGAGGACGCCGGCCCGCTGTGCCCCGAGCGGATGGAGACGGTGGACGACGAGATCCTCGCCAACGCGATCAAGTTCGTGGACAAGGCGCGAGCGGACGGCAAGCCGTTCTTCCTGTGGCTGAACCCGACCCGGATGCACGTGGTCACGCACCTCTCTCCGAAGTACGAGGCGATGCGCACACCGGAGAACGGCTGGAACATCGAGGAGGCCGGCATGGCCCAACTCGACGACATCGTCGGCGCGGTCATGGCGTACCTCAAGAGCAACGGCCTCGAGGACAACACCATCATCGCGTTCAGCACCGACAACGGCGCCGAGAACTTCACCTGGCCCGACGGCGGTCAGACGCCGTTCGCCGGCGGCAAGGGCACGGCGCTCGAAGGCGGCTTCCGCGTGCCGTGCATCATCCGCTGGCCGGGACGCATTCCCGCCGGCAAGGTCGAGAACGGCATCGTTTCGGGCCTGGACTGGTTCCCGACGTTCGTCGCCGCCGCCGGCAATCCGAACATCGTCGAAGAACTCAAGAAGGGCAAGAACCTCGGCGGCACCACCTACAAGGTGCACCTCGACGGCTACGACCAGACCGACCTAATCACCGGCAAGGGGCCATCGAAGCGGCACGAGATCCTCTACTTCATCCAGACGGTGATGGGCGCGGTGCGAATCGACGACTTCAAGTACCGGTTCACCGATCAGCCCAACGGCTGGTTCGGCGCCACCGTCAAGGTGGACTGGCCGATCCTCGTCAACCTCCGGCTCGACCCGTTCGAGCGGACGGGGATGTTCAACGGCAAGGACAACGGTTCGATCGCCTACTACAACTGGTTCGTGTACGAGTTCTGGCGCTTCGCCCTGGTGCAGCAGCAGATCGCCAAGGAGGCACAGAGCTTCATCGAGTTCCCGCCGATGCAGAAGGGCGCGAGCTTCAACCTCGAGGCCCTGAAGGCCGAGCTCGAGAAGAAGATGGAGGCGGCGCGCTCGGGCGGGGTCAGCCAGTGACCGGAAAGTGCCTGGCAATCGTGACTCGGCGCGCTCGTACGGACTAGGAATCGGGCGATCCGCCCTCGTCGTCCGACGACCCGAGTTGTTGGGGCCAGGTTGCCGCGCCTTCGGCATCGCCGAGGGCCTCGCACGACGTCACCAGGAGCTCGATCGTCTCGCGGCGGTCGGGCTCCTGCATCGTGTCGGCGGCGTCGTACAGCGCGAAGGCCTCCTCAAGGACCGCTCGCGCCCGGGCCGGTTCGTTGTTCGCAAGGAGCGCCCGTCCCCAGAGCGTGCGCGACCGGGCCCGGTCGGGATCGGCGGGTGGGAGGGCCCGATCGGTTCGGGCGACGAGTTCGGCGCCAGCCGCAGCGGCGTCGGCCGGCGATCCAAGCGCCAGGTGCGCCCGCACCACATGGCCCATCATCGCCACGGTGAGCGGGTGGTCCGGACCGAGCGTCGTTTCCGCGTCGGCGAGCGCGGGCCGAAGGAGCGTCATGGCCTCCGCGGCGTGCCCCTGCCGGACCATGATTCCGGCCACGTTACTCGTCAGGATCAGCGTGCGCGGATCGGTCGGACCGAAGATCGCCTTCGAGACCGCCATCGCCTCGCCGATCAGGCGCTCCGCGTCGTCCAGCCGTCCCAGACGACGGTCCGCCATCGCGAGGTTGTTCAAGGCGGTGATCAGGCTCGGATGGTTCGGCGGGAGGATCTTGCGCTTCGTGGCGAGCGTCTGTTCCAGGATCGCAGCGGCCTCCTCGTTCCGTCCGAGGTGGAGCAACGCATCCGCGAGGTTGTTCTGCGTGGCCAGCGTGTGCGGGTGCTCGGGCCCCAGCGCCTCCAGCTGGTAGGCGATGACCGCCTGGAACATGGCAACCGCTTCTGCACTTGATCCGAGGTCGTCGAGCACCGACGCGAGGCTGTTTCGGGCCGACATGGTGTCGCGGTGCCGATCGCCGAGGATCCGACGCCGATCCTCCACCACGCGCACCAGCTCCGTCCGCGCCTGCTCGCTCCGGCCGCTGGCACGATCGATCTCCGCAATCTCGAACCGGCTGTCCGCGAGGCGAGGATCGTCGGCAGGGAGGAGTCGCTCGCGCGCCTCGAGCACGGTGTTGAACTCCCGGCTGGCATCGTCGAGGCGCTGCATGCCCACGTACACCTTGCCGAGCGTTTCGCGGATCCGAAGGGTCAGCTCCGCGTCGTCGCCGAGCGCGGAGCGGGCCAGGCGAGTGGCCCGCACCAACTGCTCCTCGGCCAAGGGCAGGTCCGCGATCTTCTCCCGAGCGATGCCGAGGAGCTCCCGCATCTCCGCCTCGACTTCGGGATAGGCCGGCGGCGACTGGTCCAGGCCCTGTTCGGCGTCGGCGAGCATCTTTCGCAGGAGCTCCGTGTCGAGCCCGCGGGCGACCGCCGGATCGAGGCCCGACAGCATCCCGGTGGTCAGGCCGGCGAACGCAACCGCCTTCTCCAACTCCTTGGCGGTCAGTCGGCGCTGCGCTTCGACGCGGGCGGCGGCAATCAGCGTCGAGACCAGCGCCCCGACGATGGCGAGGGCGACCACGGTCGCGGCAACCAGGGCGCCGCGGTGTCGGCGGGCAAACTTGCGCAGGCGATAGACGCTGCTCGGCGGGCCGGCATCGACGGGCTGGTCGGCGAGATGCTTGTGGATGTCGGCGGCGAGCGCGGCGGCGGTCTGGTAGCGCCGTGCCGGCTCCTTCTCGAGCGCCCGCATGACGATCCAGTCGAGATCGCCGCGCACACGGCCAGCGAGCGAGCGCAGGCGGAACCGCTCCGATCCCGGCAGCGTTTCCGAGGTCGCACAATCGAGCAGCCTGCTCGACGGCTTCTCCGGAGTCTCGTCGCAGATCACGTCGCTGATCGATGCCAGCCCGCGCTCCGTCAGCCGGGCGGGATCGAACGGCAGGAAGCCCGTGAGCAGTTCGTACAGGAGAATGCCAAGCGTGTACACGTCGGAGCGGGTGTCCATGACGGTGCTGCCCCGCACCTGCTCGGGGGACATGTACGCGGGCGTGCCGATGATGTGGCCGTCGAGCGTGACCATCGTGGCCAACGGGTTCTGGGGACCGATCGCCTTGGCGATCCCGAAGTCGATGACCTTCGGCACCGGCCGGCCGTCGATCATGGTGACGAGCACGTTCGACGGCTTCAGGTCGCGGTGGATGATCCCCTTCTGGTGGGCGTGCTGGACCGCCAGGCAGACCTGCTCGAAGAGCGCGAGCCGCTCCCGATGCGAGAGCCCGGTCCGCGTGCAGAAGGCGGTGATCGACTCGCCCTGCACATACTCCATCACGAAGTAGGGGTGGCCCGATGCCGTTTCGCCGCCGTCGAAGACGCGGGCCACGCTGGGGTGGTCCATCACCGCGAGCGCCTGACGCTCGGCCTCGAAGCGGGCCACGATCGCGTGGGAGTCGAGCCCGGCCTTGAGAATCTTCAGGGCCACGATGCGCGTGACGGGCTCGCGCTGCCGGGCCAGGAAGACGCGCCCGAATCCGCCTTCTCCGAGGATCGACTCGAGGTGGTACGGGCCGATGTCGCTGCCGACGTGGACCGCGTCCGTGCCGGCGACGACGTTCGACCGCCGCGCCGTCGAGCCCGGCGCCGGCGCGGACGACGTGGATGGCGCCACCGTCGGCGCGGCAAGGAACGCGCCGGCCTGATCCTCGGCGGCGAGCAGCCGAAGAAGTCGGTCGCGCAGCGCCTCGTCGTCGCCGCACACCTGCTCGACGAAGGCGGAACGCTCGCTCGGCGGCAGTGCGAGCGCCTCGAGGAAGAGTTCCTTTTCGCGGTCACTGGCCATGCGGGGCTTCACCTGGGATCCGTCCTACTCGCTCGCAACTCTCCACGATCGCGCCGATCTCGATGCACAGGTGATAACCCACGTAGCGCCGGTCTCGACGGTCCCTCGCCGAGACGAAGTGGGCGTGCAGCTCGTCGTATCGAACAGGGTCGCAGTACACCGCGGTCGCTCCTTCGGGCGGTTCGTTCGCGATCACGAACGCCTCGCCCGCGGGCAGCACCGCGCGCTCCCCGCCGGTGCACGGGGCGCGCCACCTGGTCATGGCGATCACCGGCAGCGGGACCGTGCAGCGGTAGTGTTCACCCCGGTGGACCATCGGGACCTCCTGCCGGCCAGGCGACCGTGATCCTAGCCGCCCGTGCTCCCGATCCTCGGTTGGGGCTGCTCGGTATCGGGACGTGCCATCGGCTGCAAATGGGGGAAAGTTCCGCGTTGAGCGGGCGATGCCGTACCGGGAGGATCGAACAGGGGTCGGAGCACGCGGGGCAATCCCGGTGCGATCGCGGCCCTCCCATGGGGCTGTCCAGCGGCACAGACCAAGGGCGACCCGGTTCGATGCAGAACCCCGGCACGGAGGAGACGCCATGAAGAGGACAACGGAGCTGGTATCGGTGTTCGTGTTCCTGGTGCTGCTGGCCGCAGGTGCGGCCGGAGCCTACGCCGCCTCCCTGAGGTGGGGAGTGACGATCGGCTGGTTCGCGGGTGCGGGCGCATTCGTCGTCGCGATGGCCGCCGGCGCCGCCACCAACGTCGCCGCCCAGTGGGAGCGGGTGATCGTGCTTCGGCTCGGCCGGTTCCACCGCCTCAAGGGGCCGGGCCTCTTCTTCATCGTCCCCATCGTCGACACCGTCCCGTACTGGATCGACATCCGCGTGATCACGTCGGCGTTCACCGCCGAGAAGACGCTCACGATGGACACGGTTCCGGTCAACGTGGACGCGGTTCTGTTCTGGCACGTGCTCGATCCCAAGCGAGCGGCCCTCGACGTGGCCGACTACCGGTCGGCGATCATCTGGGCCGCGCAAACCGCGCTGCGCGACGTCATCGGCAAGACCTCGCTCTCGGACATGCTCGAGGGACGGGACAAGATCAGCACCGAGCTGCGGCGCATCATCGACGATCGCACCGAGCCGTGGGGCATCGAGGTCATCGCGGTCGAGGTTCGCGACGTGCTCATCCCGGCGGCACTCGAAGACGCGATGTCGATGCGGGCGCAGGCGGAACGCGAACGCCAGGCCCGCGTGATCCTGGGCGACTCCGAGCGCCAGATCGCGGAGAAGTTCAGGGATGCCGCCCGAACGTATGCGGACGATCCGTCCGCCTTCCACCTCCGGGCCATGAACATGCTCTACGAGGGGCTGAAGAACAACTCGACGATCGTCCTTGTGCCAAGCAGCGCGGTGGACACCATGCAGCTCGGGAGCGCCGCGGGGCTCACGTCGCTGGCGATGCAACTGGGTCAGCGGAACGGCAACCGCATGGCCGGCACCGAGCGCGCGACGGGCGGCCCGCGGCCGGAGCCGGTCGAACGGTGATCTGAGTTGGATCCCAGGTGAAACTCGGGCGGTCAACGAGGAGGCATCAAGGCACCAAGGCACCAAGGCATCGAGGGCTCTCCGTCCCGGACGCGGGGTGTGGGCTTTGGCGTTCCTCCCGGGGGCAGTGGGGCGACCGGACCGCCATCGGACCCGGATTCGCACCGTACCATCCCGATCATGTCCAAGCGCCGCATCCTGATCGTCGTCGCCATGGAGGCGGAGGCGGCACCGTTGCGCGACGCGTACGGCCTGCGCCCTGTCGAGCCGTCGCCGTTGGCCCCGCTCCCGGCAACGGTCGTAACCGGAACAACCGTGCATGCCGAGCTCGTCGTGGCCACCAGTGGTCACGCGCCTCTCCCCGCCGGCCAGGTGGCGAGCGTGCTCGACCTGATCGGAAGCATCCCCGCAGCGTTGACGCTCCAGCGGGCGCTCGAGGTGCTCCGGCCCGACCTCGTCCTCAACATCGGCTGCTGCGGCGGCTACGAGCGCTGCGGGGCGGCAATCGGCGACGTCTATGTGGCCAGCGCGGCCTACCTGCACGACCGCCGGGTTCCGAATGTGCCGGGTTTCGAGGGCTGGCACCGGTACTTCCAACGCAACTTTCTCGCGTTCGACGCCTCCCCGGTCGCCGCGGCACTGGGCCTCGAGATGGCCGCGGTCTCGACCGGCGACAGCTTCGCCGCCAGCACGGAGGACGAGGAGCGCATCCGCGCGTCGGGCGCGGCGCTCAAGGAGATGGAGGCTGGCGCGTATGCCTGGACCGCCGCCCTGTACCGCACCCCACTCGTCATTCTGAAGGCTGTCACCGACATCGTGGACCACACGCATCGGCCCAACGACCAGGACTTCCTGGCCAACCTGCGCCTGGCTTCGGAGCACCTGCGCACGCAGGCCATGGCGTTCATCGAATACGCCGCATCGCGACCGATCGAGGAGATCGGACGATTCGTCGAGACGTAACGGCCTCCCCCCAAGGAAAAACGACACTGGTTGCCCCCGGCGGGGGCAACCAGCGTCGCCGTTGGCGGAGCTTCGCGGGCTCAGTGCTGGGCGCTCTTGGCGCTGCCGCCTGCCTTCCGCGTGAAGGTGATCTCCATCATCTTGAACTCGTTGCCCGTGGCGGGATCGGGTCCGTACATCGTCATCGTCATGGCGTCCGGACCGGTGCGCTTCTCGACCTGCCGCATGGTGGCCGGCGCCTTCTTGATGGGGCAGTTGTAGGTGCAGGTCCAGTTGAGCGTCGAGCCGTCGGACGAGAGGTCGCCGACGCCCCGGAGCTGGCCGGTGGACCAGTTGTCGATCCACGTGAGCTGGAACTTCTGCGAGACGTTGTCGAACCCGGTGATGCCGAAGCCGCTGAACGGGCCCATGCCGGGGAAGTCGCCCGTCATTTCGGAGCGCAGGTAGCGGCCGTCCATCATGGGCGCGATCGTGTACGTGCAGTCGCTGACCACGGGCTCCGTGCCCGGAGCCATCCACATCATGGTCTTGCCGTTCCAGGTGCCGACCGATTCGAGGAGCTTCTCGTGCATCGGACCGGGAATGCCGGCCTCCATGCACGCCTGCATCTGCTCCGCCGTCATGCCCGGAGGCAGTTCGGGAGCGGCGGCCGGCGGCGCGGTGGACGGCTTGGCGTCCTTCTTCGACTGGGCCAAGGCCAGCGAGCTGGTGACGGCGACGAGTCCGGCCACACCGATTCCGAGACCGATTCTGAACGTGCGGTTCATGTTCACATCTCCCTTTTCACGATGAGCGTCGCGAGCGGCGGCGAGGCGATCCGCTCCCCGTGAGCGGCGCCGCGCGACGCACCATGGTACCACGGCCCAGGAACCGCACCGCGAGACGCGAACGTTCGGCATCGCCAGGGCGGCACGACCGAATCAGAACGCCGCTGCGCCCGCCTCGGCGACGGCGTGGTCCTGCTCGCCCGAGCCGCCGCTGACGCCGATCGCGCCGACCACCTTCCCGTCGCGCTTCAGGGGAATGCCGCCGGCAAAGATCATGATGCGGCCGTCGTTCGAGGCGTGGATGCCGAAGAACTGGCCGCCCGACTGGCTGTGCGCAGCCAAGTCCTTGGTTGCGATGTCGAAGGCGCGCGATGTGTAGGCCTTCTTGATCGAGATGTCGATCGAGCCCAGCCACGCGCCGTCCATGCGCACATGTGCCACGAGGTTGCCGCCAGCGTCCGCCACGGCGATGTTCATGGGCTGTCCGATCGCGGCCGACTTCTTTTCGGCGGCGGCGATCACGCGACGTGCATCGGCGAGAGTGAGCATGACGGCGATGGTACACGGCTCTCGTCCGCTCAGCGAACGCCCCACCGCGGCCGGAGTCGGCGGACATCGAGGCCCGGTCAATCCGACGGGGGCATGCTCCATGCCGCGATGAGCAGGCCCAGGTCCGCGCCATCGACGCGTCCGTCGCCATCGAGATCCGCGCCGCACGTCGCCGCACAGGGGCCCCAGGCACCGATCAGAAGTGCCAGGTCGGAATCGCCCACCTCGCCATCGCCGTCAAGGTCGGCCGGCGACGTGGTTGCACCACGCGGCGCGACGACGATCTCCTGCTTGGTTGGCACGCCGAGCAGCGTGGTGCGCGAACCGTCGGCCCAATCCACGATCAGTTCGTCGACGACAGCGGCACCCGCCAGCCCGAAGCGAACGGTCAACTCGTCCTGCGACTGGTAATTCGTGCCGGCGGTCACCCAGCGGTGGAACTCCTGGTTGCCCGTCCGGGCAATCACATGGCTTCCGATCCCGTCGGGGCCAGGTGTGGCGCCGCCGATACATCGAGCCGAACGCCGAGCCAACTCGTGTCGTCGCCGTGCACCATGTCGTTGCGGTAGAAGCGCAATTCGTCCTTGAACGAGAGAATCACGACGTCCGAGTCGCCATCGCCGTCCGCATCGAAGGTGAAGAGCGCCCGCCCCAGGGCGGTGTGCCAAAGGCCGCACGACGCCGCAACGTCCGTGAAGACGGCGGCGCCGTCGTTGAGCCAGACCCGGGCGGGCGTGTCGGAGTAGCCGGCCGTGAACGCCCAACCGTTGGTCTCGAGGAGGTCCAGGTCACCGTCGAGGTCGAGATCCGCGGCGCTCGTACCCCAGCCCCAGAATCCCTCCTTCACGCCCGCCGCCTCGGAGACCTCGGCGTACGCGTGCTCGCCCTGGTTGAGGTACAGCATGTTCCCGGTGCCGGGTGTGGTCGGGTTCTTGTTGCCGAAGACGCTCGTCACGTACCAGTCCGGGCGGCCGTCGCCGTCGAAGTCGGCGACGCACTGGCCCATGCCGTTCCCGTCGAGTCCCGTTCCGCTCGCGGCGGTGGCGTCGGCGAAGGTGCCGTCGCCCTGGTTCACGAAGTAGCGCGAGGTGCCGAAGTCGGCCGCAAGGAGCAGCTCCGGGTACCGGTCGCCGTTCATGTCGATGAAGCGCGGCGAGAACCCGCGCACCGTGGCCAGCGACGGGAACGACGCGGCGGTGACATCCGTGAACGTCCCGTCGCCGTTGTTTCGGAACAGCCGGTTGCCTTGGCTCTGGTAGAACCAGCCGGCGACGAACAGATCGAGATCGCCGTCGAGGTCGTAGTCGCCGAACGCGGCGCCGGTTCCGTCGCAGGTGAGCGACGTGGACTGGTTCACGCCCGCCGCATGGGCAACCTCGACGAAGCCGGCGCCGGTGTTGTGGTAGAGCCGATGCTGACTCGGGCCCGGCACCGCTCCGTGCGGTCCGCAACTGGTCACGAAGAGATCGAGCCAGCCGTCGCCGTCGTAGTCGCCGACCGCCACCGCCAGTCCCATGTGCTGAACGGCAACGCCCCACTCGTCGGCGCGATCGACGAAGGTCCCATCGCCGTTGTTCAGGAAGAGCCGATCCGGGAGCTTGCCCCCAAGCAGCACGAAGACATCCTGGTCTCCGTCGCGGTCGAAGTCGGCGACGGCGCCCCCGGCGCACATCACCCCCAGCGAACTGAAGCCGAGGGCATCGCTCGGCGAATGAAGCGTCGAGAGACCGGACTCGACGGTCGCATCGACGAAGAGCAGATCGCCCGCCCCGGCGCGAAGAACGCACACCCCGATCGCGACAGCAGCCCCGATAGTGGAACGCATTCCGAACCTCCCACCGCCCGATCGTACTTGGGACCCGGGACCGCAACAAGAATCGTTCGCCTCGATCGAGGGCGAGCGCGTGCAACGCCGCCTCTCGTCCTCGGTACCACCCACCAGTCGGAAGTCGCCCGCCGCCTCTCACGCCCGGCGCGGGTCCGCTTCCCCCCGCAGGGGGGAGGCGTCCTTCCACCGAAGGGAGCGATTCCATGATGCGTCGATGCGTGGCCGCGAGCACCGCGGCGGTGGTCCTGTGCGCAGGTGCGTTGCTCGGCATGAGCGGCGGTGCGGATCCCGAGATCCAGCAGCCCGCGGAGGGCACGATCGACCAGGAACCGGTCGTGGTCTACGAGGTCGCGGGGTACGGCATCGGAGGTCCGATCCACGAGCGCCTCACGGTGTACTCGAACGGGCTCGGGTCGTACTCCACCGCGGGTTCCTTTGCACCTCCCCAAGCGTGCTTCTTCAGCGCCGGCACCGATGCGGCCCGACAGCTCAGGCGGGACCTCGCGGCTGCCGGCGCCTTTGAGATCGACGACCTGCCCTTCTACGGAAACGACCTCCCCGTGATCACGGTGACGGTCTTTCGGCCGGGGCAGAACGGCTGGTCGCGGGCCAAGACCTTCAGCTTCACCGTGGACTTCGGCAGCGGGGCCAGCGGCGTGGTGAACATCATCGAGGGCTTCATCGACGCGTACGTTCCTCCCGACTGCGGCAATCCCGACGCCTCCGGCTGAACGCCGACAGCCGACGGCGGATCCCGACGAGCGTTCCGCCCGTCCTCACTGCCCCCCGCGAGCGTGCGCATCCTGCGTTCGCGGGGGGTGACTTCATCGGCGGCGAGCCGCGTCAACCGCGGCTCGGAGGCACCGGCTGGTGCATCGCCTGCCCGATTGACCTACCCTCCTCGAGCCGGCCGGTTTCCTCTGCAGCGCGTGCTGTGGAGCACCGGCTCGGCTCGACGAGGAGATGTCCGCCATGCCGATCCCGATGCTCGCCCTGATCGCCTCGATTTGCCTGCTCGCCCCCGCCGACGACGCCCTGAATGCGCCCGTCCCGCCCCTGCGACTCGAGAAGGTGTTCGGCGCGGAGTCGTGGGTGCGTCCGGTGGGCCTCGTGGCCAGGCCCGACGATGCCGATCAGCTCTTCGTCATCGAGCAGGGCGGGAAGATCAAGTCGGCTCGCCTCTCGACACCCGACAGCGGCGCCACGCTCTTCATGGACATCAGCGAGCGCGTCAACTTCGGCTCCAACGAGGAAGGCCTGCTCTCGCTCGTCTTTCATCCGAAGTTCGCCGAGAACCGGCAGTTCTTCGTCTACTACAGCGCCAAGGACCCGCGACGATCGGTGCTGTCGCGGTTCACGGCGGTCGGCGGAGGAGACAGCGGCCTCGACTTCGTGGGCGACCCGGGATCGGAGGAGGTCATCCTGACCGTGGCCCAGCCGTACTGGAACCACAACGGCGGCACAGCCCTGTTCGGTCCCGACGGCATGCTGTACCTGAGCTTCGGGGACGGCGGCGCCGCCAACGATCCCCAGGGCAACGGCCAGAATCTCGGCACGCTCCTCGCCAAGGTGATACGGATCGACGTGGATCATCCCGCCAGTGGACAGGCGTATGCGGTCCCGTCGGACAATCCCTTCGTCGGGCGCGAGGGCGCCCGGCCGGAGATCTGGGCGTACGGCCTGCGCAACGTGTGGCGCATGAGCTTCGACCGCGCCACGGGCACGCTGTGGGCGGGCGACGTGGGCCAGAACACCTGGGAGGAGATCGATCGGATCCAGAAGGGCGGAAACTACGGCTGGAATCTGCGGGAGGGGAAGCACCCCTTCCGCCAGCGCCCCGACGAACGCGGCGACATGATCGATCCCGTCGTGGACTATCCGCGCACGGAGGGCATCTCGGTGACCGGCGGGCACGTGTACCGCGGAACGGCCATGCCCGAACTGGTGGGTGTCTACCTCTACGCCGACTACGCGTATGGAACGATCTGGGGCATGCGGGTGGACGGCGATGCCCAGGGTGCCCCCCAGGTGCTCCACCAGAAGCGCGGTCTTCTCATCTCGAGCTTCGGGGAGAGCCGCGACGGGGAGTTGTATGTGACGGTCTTCGAGGGCGGGGAGCGAGGTCCGGGCGGCGTGTACCGGATCGTGCCCAAGCGGGTGCAGTAGGCGGGTCCGAACGGTGGCGCGAGCTCGTGTTTGCTGGGCATCGGCGCAGCGCCGACCGAACACCGGCATAGGAAACGGACAGCGAGTCCAGACATGCCGCAACGATTCTTCTGCGCGATCCTCGTCCTCCTGGTCGTCGCGGTCCCGCTTCGGGCCGACGATGGCCAGCCTCAGGACGCCACCGCGATCTACGACCAGGCGTTCGAGCTCTACCTCGGGAAGTCGCGGCACGCCCAGGACTACGGATTCGGCACGCGGTACTTCACACCCGAAGAGGACAACGCGATCGCCGAGGCGGGATCGACGGGACGGCTGACGCCCGAAGCGCGGGCGGCGTTGACGCGGGCGGGTCCGCTGCTCGAGTTGATTCACCAGGCGAGCCGGCGACCGGATGCTCAGTTCATCGAGGATCGCAGCGCCGGGTATGCGCTGGTTCTTCCGCACCTTTCGGTGATGCGCGCATTCTCGCGCCTGGCCCGACTGGAAGCGGCGGTGAAGTTCGCGGACGGCGATGTCGATGGCGCGGTGGACGCGATGGGCACGATCTCGCGGATGAGCGTGCACACGGCGAACGATGGACTCGCCATCAGCTCCCTCGTGGCCGCGTCGGTGGCCATGACCACGGATCAGGCCATCCAGGTCGCGCTCGATGGGGCCGCGCTTGATCCGGCCCATGCCGCACAACTGGCCACGGTGCTCGAGCCGCTGGAAGCGAACGATCCGTTCCGGTTCGCCGACTCGGTGCACGGCGAAGCGG
>JAGQOG010000303.1 GCA_020427695.1 Phycisphaerales bacterium | reverse complement strand
CTCAGCCTTCAGGTGAAGCGGTCGGCCGAGGAGGCACCGCGCGGCGACCGCAAGCGGCGGCGCGGCAACGGCGTCGGCACGGGCTCGGGCGTCCTCTTCACCAGCGACGGCTACGCCCTCACCAACAGCCACGTGGTGCGCGGCGCCGAGCGGATCATGGCGATCCTCCACGACGGACGCCGACTCGAGGCGGAACTCGTGGGCGACGACCCCCACACGGATCTTGCGGTCGTGCGCGTGCGCGGCACCGGCTTCGTCGCGGCCGAGCTGGGCGATTCGTCGGCGCTGCAGGTCGGCCAACTTGCAATTGCGATCGGCAGCCCGTTCGGATTCCAAGCCACGGTGACGGCAGGCGTGATCAGCGGCCTCGGGCGCACCTTCCGCACGCAATCCGGCCGCTTGATCGACGACATCGTGCAGACGGACGCGGCGCTCAATCCCGGCAACTCCGGCGGTCCGCTCGCCGACTCCCTCGGCCGCGTGATCGGCGTCAATACCTCGGTGATCCAACCCGCCCAGGGCATCTGCCTCGCCATTCCGATCAACACGGCTCGCTTCGTGGCCACCCGTTTGATCGCCTACGGCAAGGTCCGGCGCAGCACGCTCGGGATCGCGGGTCAGAACGTGCGCATCGCCCCTCCGGCCGCGCGGCGACTCGGGCTCGACACCTTCAGCGGGGTCATGGTGATGGGCATCGAGACCGACGGTCCGGCCGCGGACTCCGCGCTCGAGCAGGGCGACGTGATCGTCGGATTCGACGACCGCGCCGTCCGCCACATCGACGATCTGCACCGGGTGCTCACCGAGGACCGGATCGGCGTGGCGTCCACACTGCGCGTGCTGCGCGGGGATTCGATCGAACCGGTCGAGGTGGTGCCGCGCGAGCCCTAGCAGTCCCTATCTGATGGCAGCGGATCGCCTCGATGGTCTTCCCGTCGAGCGCATGTTTCACCAAGTCCGCCGTGTCCACGATGTGCCGTAGCCGAACGAAGTCGTCCGCATCGATCGGCATGTCGTCAGGCCGCATACTGCTCGAGGGCCTCGGCGACGACCTGATCACGGAAGTACTTCGACAGTTCTCGCGTCGTACGAAGGTCGACGGTTCGTCCGATGACCGCGGCCAAGTCCGCCTCTAACGACGCAAGGTCCAGGAAGCTGATGCGTGCGCCAGGCAGGAACTCGACGAGAATGTCCACATCGCTGCTCGCGTTGAACGTCGATCTGAGCACCGATCCGAACAGACACAGTCGTTGCACCTTGTGCCGGCGACACACTTCAGCGATCCGTTCGCGATCGATCGTGATGGGGAGGTTCGACATACGATTGGTCCCGAGGCGGCTCTATCGTAGCACCCGCATTCCCGCCACTACCCGTCGCCGTCCCGCCGCTCGAGCGGAACGTCCCCGAGATCGATGGTGCGGCCCCAGGCGTGCTCGATGCCCGAGCGGAGGGCGTCGCGTCCCGCCAGCAGCGGGCGCACGCGGATCCGCACGGTGGTCACGTCGGCGCTCGGCGGCTCGATCAGGGCCTGGATCAACGGGACGTTCGACTGCGAGGTGGCGTTGCCCGAGCGGACGACGCTGAACATGCCGCCGACGAGCTCCTTTCCGTCGAGCGTCGCGGTGACCTGGCCGATGATCGGCACCCCGTCGGGCGGATCGAGGGCCAGCTCGATTTCGAGCTGGGCCTGGCTCGCGTCGAGAACGCGCAACAGTCTGGCGCGGCGCACGGTGACGCCCTTGCGCACGGCGGGTGCCAGAGCGGGATCGACGATCGCCTTGATGACGGGGTCATCCGCACCCACGGCTTCGACCGACGCACGGATGGTTTCCGTCGCGTGCGCCACGATCGGCAGCTCCCCGGGCCGCTCGTTGGCCAGGCGCACGAGGCTCTCGCCGTCGGGAGGCAGGACGACCGAGCCGTCGGTGCGGACCACCAGCCGCTCGACATCCAGTTCAAGTTCGTGCACGCCCAGCAGCAGCGACGGTGCCTGGACGTTCAAGCGCTGCCACCCGGAACGGCCGCGGCTGTCCTTCTCCGCGGTCGCCGGAGTCCACTCGACCTTCCCGTCGATCCGGAGCTCCCTGGGCAAGACCACGGTTCGCAGGGAATCGATGGGAGGCTGGTTGGTGCTTAGGCTCCAGAAGTCGATCTGGAGTGGCTCCCTGACGATCGCCTTGGTCGGGATGGCCGGGGTCTTCACGTCCGACAGCATCCGTGCCAACACGTCCAGGGACTCCGCACCGAGGAGCCCTTGGCGGATCATCTGGTCGAGCTGGTCTCCGGACTGCATCAAGGCGAAGGGCAGCGACGGTCCGTGCACGCCCGGCGCCCCCCGCTCCGCCTCCGCGATCGCGGCGAGGGCGGTGACAATCGACGTCGCTTCTTCGGCGGTCAACGTGCCGGCCTTCAGACGACTGTCGATCTCGAACCAGAAGAGCCCGTCGCTCGGGTCCGCTTGGAGGAGTGCACCCAGTGCGGGCCCCCGCGTGTTGAACACCTGCGAGCTGTTCGCCGCCGCCATCTGTCGAGCCACGGCGAAACGAGCGGCGAGGACCCCGCCCACGACGACCACGAGCACCACGACGATCAGGGCGCTCCCGACCCAGATGAAGCGTGGGCTTCGACGTTTGCCCGCGAACCGGACCGCGCCGCGGCGGTCGAGCGACGCCCCGCATTCGGGACACGTGGCGGGGCGCTCGCCGAAGGTGCGCAGGTCGTAGCCGCAACCGGCACAGCGCGGATCGTCGAAGTGCGGGCGGCCGATCAGGCCCATGACGATCAGCACGCAGCCGGCGACGAGACCGATCGCAAGGAGCGGAAGCACGAGGAAGACCAGCGAGATGCCCATGGGTTGATGGAGGATATCTGGGAGGTGGCGGCTCGGCGTTTCAGGCCCGTCGACCGAGATCGCCACCGCGCTCCGGCGGTCAGCGTGGCCACCCACTCCTGACGCGTCAGGGCAGACGCATGATCGGGAGCGTCGAAGGCTGCCCAGCCGAAGTCGGGCTCGCATCCGCAGCGGGCCCGTCCTCACGCACCAACCGCTCCAGCAACGGCTTCAACGCTTCGATGGTCGCCCGCCGGGCGGCGCGGGCGTCGAGCGCCTTGAGCTGCGGTTCGATGCGCCTCAGCTCACCGATCGACAACTCACCGCATCGGTCGAGGGCCGTCTTGACCACGGGCCCCTCCTCCTGGTTCATGGCCAGTGTCAAGATCGCCAGGCGCACTTCCAACGAGAAGGTCCGCTCGCCTGCGATCTCGACCAGCGGCATGCACGCGCGGCCGATCGCGGGCAGTGCGGACATGATCGCATCCTCGACATCTGTCGGTAGATCGTCGCGGGCGTGGCCCCACGCCGCGGCCAGCGCATCGGCACACCAATACGGATCTGAGTCTTGCAGCGATCGCGCCTTGGCCAGGAGTGGCTCGACGAGCCGGGGTTCGCGCCACTCCTTCCAGAGCATTGTTCCAGCGGCGACGGACGATGTGTAGCCGATCTGGCCCGAGTCAGCCATGCCCTCGATGATCAGATCGGCGAGTTGCTCGTCGGGTTCGCCCCCGAAGGCGCCGTGTCGGTAGAGGAGCCCGTTGAACGCAAATCGCCGCAGTTCGTAGTCGCTCGCCGGATCGTCGAGAATCCCCCGGATCAGCGGATCGGTCTCGGGCGACTCAAGGCGCGTTCCCAGGCGAAGCACCGCCCACCGTTGCACTTCGGGATGGGGATCCCGAACGAGATCGACGAGCAGCAGTCGATCCTCGTCCGTGCACTCCTCGCGCGGCGGCAGCACCCAGTCCAGCGTCTTTACCGCGGCAATGCGAACACTGTCCGAGCCGCTGCGGCATCGTCGGCGCATCGCCGCACGGGCCATCGAGCGCTGCCAGGCCCAGAGATCATCCGGGCAGCTCCAACAGTCGTCGAGCCCCAACTCGTCGATCGGTTGCTCGGCATCGGTGACCAGGGCGGCGACCAGCCAGACGGTGTGGGGCACGGTTTCCATCCAGCCGTTGGCCATCGCGTGGCGACGAACCGCCCAGGACGCGATCGCAAGCCCAACGAGGACCAGGCCCAGCGCGACCCGTCGCACCGATCGACCACGCCGGCCGGGCCGCGCGTTCTCAACCGTTGGTTGGCCGCACTCCGGGCAGCGTGGTCCTGGCGCCGCCTGCAGGTCGTATCCGCATTCCGGGCATGGACGTGCCGCCGCGCCACCGCGGCCGATCGCTCCCCGAACGATCATCCGGCCGCCGAACAGGAACAAGCCGATGGCCGCGATCAGGAAGGACCATTCGAGGGTGGCCTGCACGGAGCAATGCTATACGGATCCCAGGTCAGACTCGGGCGGTCAGCGAGGAGGCATCGAGGCATCAAGGCACCGAGGCATCGAGGGATCTCCGTCCCGGACACGGGGAGTGGGCTCTGGCGCTCCTCCCGGCGCAGTGGGGAGACCGGACCGCTGTCGGGCTGGACGCTTGGGCCGCCTGTGCGCTCGCCCAGGGAACGCGCGAGTTCGAACTGGGATCCGTCTTGCTTCGGATCCCTGTGAGCCAGGCGCGAGTCGGCGTTGCGATCGCTTGCGGCGTGCGGGTGGTGGGTGCGTGGTCGAACACCCTGCGCACCGACTGCCCCCACACAGGGGCAATCGGTGGCACACAGCACTGACCGCTCCCACACGTCAGTCCTCGGTTCGGATCCTCATCCCGTAGAAGCTGCGCCACACGAACGCCATGCTGATCGCCAGGAACAGCGCGGCGATCACCAGGGTCGTGGTGCTCGTCGCGTGCACGATGTTGCCGCGGTGGCCGCCCGGGTTGTTCAGGGCGACCGCAGCCTCGACCGCGAGGAGTCCGAAGAGGGTCGTGAACTTGATGATCGGGTTCAGGGCCACGGAGGACGTGTCCTTGAACGGATCGCCGACGGTGTCGCCCACGACCGTAGCCGCGTGCAGGTCGGTGCCCTTCTGCTTGAGCTCGACCTCGACGATCTTCTTCGCGTTGTCCCAGGCGCCGCCGGCGTTGGCCATGAAGACCGCCTGGAAGAGGCCAAAGAAGGCGATAGCGATCAGGTAGCCGATGAAGAAGTACGGCTCGACGCACGCGAAGGCCAGCGTGCCGAAGAACACCGCCAGGAAGATGTTGAACATGCCCTTCTGGGCGTACTGGGTGCAGATCTCGACGACCTTCTTGCTGTCGCTCGTCGAGGCCTTGGTCGTGCCCTCGAGCCTGATGTTCTTCTTGATGAACTCGACGGCGCGGTACGCCCCCGTCACGACGGCCTGGGTCGACGCGCCGGTGAACCAGTAGATCATCGATCCGCCCGCCAGCAGGCCGAGCAGGAACGGCGGGTGCAGGATGGAGAGGTTCTTGATCGCCTCGGCGTCCTGGAGGCCGTTGGTCAGAAGCATGATGATCGCGAAGATCATCGTGGTGGCGCCGACCACCGCGGTGCCGATGAGGACCGGCTTGGCGGTGGCCTTGAAGGTGTTGCCGGCGCCGTCGTTCTCCTCGAGGAAGTGCTTCGCCTTCTCGAAGTTGACGGGCTTGCCGAAGTCCTTCTGCACCTGCTCGCCCACGCCCGGGGCGCTCTCGATCAGCGCCAGCTCGTAGACCGACTGGGCGTTGTCGGTGACCGGTCCGTAGGAGTCGACGGCGATCGTCACCGGCCCCATGCCGAGGAAGCCGAAGGCCACGAGGCCGAAGGCGAAGACCGCCGGGGCGACCATGAACTGGTCCACGCCGAGATTGCTCACGAGGTACGCCGTGCCCATCAGGACGATGAACACCATGCCCATCCAGTAGGCGCTGAAGTTGCCGGCCACCAGGCCCGACAGGATGTTGAGCGACGGACCGCCCTCCTTCGAGCTGGTCACGACCTCGCGGGTGTGCGCGGCCTCCGTCGAGGTGAAGATCTTGACGATCTCGGGGATGACCGCACCGGCGATCGTGCCGCAGGAGATGATCGTCGCCAGCTTCCACCACATCGAGTGGTCGGTCGCGCCGGCGGCGCTGCCCACGGTCGGAATCAGGAGCCAGGAGACCAGGTAGGTGAGCAGGATCGAGACGATCGAGGTGAGCCACACGAGGTGGGTGAGCGGCGACTCGAAGTTGAACTTGTCGGCGTTCCCGTAGCGGGCCTTGGCCAGGAACTCGTTGATGAGGTAGGAGCCGCCGGAGGCGATCACCATCATCACACGCATGGCGAAGATCCAGACCAGAAGCTGCACCTGGACGGCGGGCTCCGGCACGGCGAGGAGGATGAAGGAGATCAGGGCCACGCCGGTCACGCCGTACGTCTCGAAGCCGTCGGCGGTCGGGCCGACCGAGTCGCCCGCGTTGTCGCCCGTGCAGTCGGCGATGACGCCCGGGTTCCTGGCATCGTCCTCCTTGATGTTGAAGACGATCTTCATCAGGTCGGAGCCGATGTCGGCGATCTTGGTGAAGATGCCGCCCGCGATGCGGAGCGCCGAGGCGCCGAGCGACTCGCCGATCGCGAAGCCGATGAAGCACGGTCCCGCCAGGTCGGCGGGCAGGAAGAGGATGATGCAGAGCATGATCAGCAGCTCGACGCTGATCAGCACCATGCCGATCGACATGCCCGCCCGGAGCGGAATGCTGTAGCAGGGGTAGGGCTTGCCCGCGAGGCTGGCGTAGGCCGTCCGGCTGTTGGCGAAGGTGTTCACCCGAATGCCGAACCACGCGACCGCGTAGCTCCCGAGGATGCCGATCACCGAGAACAGGAGGATGACGCCCACCCGAAACGGCGACATCCGGACCATCTCGCCCGCCGCATTCTCCGTCTTGGCCAGGAAGCCGAAGTAGCCGACGATGACCGCACCGATGAAGATCTCCAGGACGATCAGGAACTTGCCCTGGGTGACCATGTACGTCTTGCAGGTCTCGTAGATCAGCTCCGAGATCTCCCGCATCGACGGGTGGACGGGCATGTTCTTGAGCTGACGGTAGATCACCGCGCCGAAGGCCAGTCCAGCGAGGCACACCAGCACGCCGAAGAGGAGCAGCGTGTGCCCCGACAGCCCCAGGAAGGTCTGGGACGCCAGGTCGGGCATCTTGATGTCCGCCTCGCTCTTGGCGAGGGCGGGAGCGGCGAATGCGAGGGCGGCACCGGCCGCGAACAGACGGTGCGCACGGGTCGGGAAAGTTGGGGTCGGCATGGGAGTGAAGGCGTCCTGCGGGCGGCGCCTTGCCGCCGGTCTCGGCGGTGGGCGGTCCCCGTTTTTTGGGGAAGCGGGCAGTATCGCGTCGGCCCCGACTTCGGGCAAGCGGGTCGCGGCGACCGGACTTTCCTCGGAATCGCGGCCGTCGAACGCTTCTGGTACCCTGTCGCCCCCTTCAAACGACCCCAATGGGGCTCGAGGCGACGGCGATCGGTGCCTTCACTCCGGCCCTCCGCCCGTTCGGATTCCGGAGACCACGCCATGAGCAACCTGACCGTGACGACCCTTGCCTCGATGGGCGACATCCCCCCTGCCTACTGGCTCGCCCCCATCGGCGCGATCGCCGCCCTGGTCATGGCACGATTCTTCACCGCCAGCGTCATGAGCCGGTCGGAGGGCGACGCGGAGATGGTCCGCATCGCCGCCGCCGTGCGGGAAGGGGCCATGGCCTACCTTCGCCGGCAGTACCGCGTGGTGTCGATCGTCTTCGTGGCCCTGGTCGTGTTCCTCGGGCTGCTCTGGGCGCTGCACCTCCAGCCGGCGCTCTCCATGCTCGGCGTGCCCGTCGCAGGCCTCCTCTCCGGACTCTGCGGCTGGTTTGGCATGCGAATGGCGACCAACGCCAGCGCTCGAACCACCAACGCCGCCAAGCAGTCGCTGAACGAAGGCCTGACGGTCGCCTTCCGATCGGGCGCGGTCATGGGACTCAACGTCGTCGGCTTCGCGCTGCTCGACGCGTCGTTTTGGTTCCTCGTGCTGAACATCTTCTCCGACTTCGGCATCGCCGACCTCACCACGATCATGCTCTCCTTCGCGATGGGCGCCAGCACCCAGGCGCTGTTCGCCCGCGTCGGCGGAGGCATCTACACGAAGGCCGCGGATGTCGGCGCCGATCTCGTGGGCAAGGTCGAAGCGGGCATTCCCGAGGACGACGCCCGCAACCCCGCGACGATCGCGGACAACGTCGGCGACAACGTCGGCGACGTGGCCGGCATGGGCGCCGACCTCTACGAGTCGTACTACGGCTCGATCCTGGCCACCATGGCCTTGGGGGCGGCGGCCGCGTTCACCGTCGGACGCGTCGACTCCGCGATGGCGGAGGGGCTGGCGTTCAAGCTGGCCGCGGCGCCGCTCGCCCTTGCGGGCGTCGGCATCATCTGCTCGATCCTCGGCATCTTCACGGTGAAGGCCCGGGAAAACGCGTCCTTCGCCGAACTGCTCAGCGGCCTGCACAAGGGCGTCTACGTGGCGTCCGGACTGATCATCCTGGCATCATTCGGCCTGCTCTGGTTCGTGCTCTCGGGCGAGTCCGACTCCCTGGCCCGCGCCGGGACGAACTGGTGGAAGCTCGGCCTCGCCATCACCGCCGGACTGATGGCCGGCAACGTGATCGCCTACGCGACGGAGTACTACACGAGCTACGAGCACGCGCCCACCAAGCGCATCGCCATCCAGGCCCTGACCGGACCGGCGACGGTGATCATCGGCGGCATCGCGGAGGGCATGAAGTCGACCTGGGCCTCGCTGCTCACCGTCGTCATCGCCATCATTGCCGCATTCACCCTTGCGGGCGGCGGAGAGAACTTCCTGATGGGCCTCTACGGCGTGGCCATCGCCGCCGTCGGCATGCTCGCCACGCTTGGCATCACGCTGGCCACCGACGCCTACGGACCCATCGCCGACAACGCCGGCGGAAACGCGGAGATGACGGGTCAGCCGCCCCACGTGCGCGAGCGCACGGACATGCTCGACTCGCTCGGCAACACGACCGCCGCCACGGGCAAGGGCTTCGCGATCGGCTCCGCGGCACTTACGGCGCTCGCGCTCTTCGCGGCGTACGTCCAGGTGGTGCAGGTGCAGATCGTGCGGCAGTCGGAGGCGTTCGTGCGCACGGGCGACTACGCGGTCGGTCCCGACATGGCTGGCCGTCCGCACGCGATCTACCAGGGTCACGGGCGGTTCGCGCTCGTCATGCCGAGCGGGGAAGGCGCCGGCGACGTGGACTGCGGTCTGCTCGTCGATCGCGTCCAGCTCGCGGACACGCACTTCGCCGAGACGGTCTCGAAGGGAACGGTGTTCGCGGTCCGTCCCGCCGAGGACCCCGCCCACGCGGGTGATCCGATGGCCACGATCGGCCGGGCCCGCACGCTCGTGGCCTCGACGACGGTGGCCCACGGCGGCCACATGGACGAGATCTCCTTCGAGATCGTGTCCGCCCGCAACGGAACGCTCGAGGACATCGTTCACTTCTACGGCATCACCCTGACCAATCCTCGGGTGCTCGGCGGGATCTTCCTGGGCGTGCTGCTGTCGTTCCTGTTCTGCGCCCTCACGATGAACGCGGTGGGTCGAGCCGCCTACGCCATGATGCGGGAGTGTCGCCGGCAGTTCGCCAAGATGCGGGAGGCGTTCCGCGCCAGCGGCATGAGCGAGGCGGACATCGCCGATCCCCAGAAGTGGCCGAAGCAGGTCGAGTTCGAAGGCGTGCACTACCCCGAGTACGCCAAGTGCGTGTCGATCTCGACCGCCGGCGCCCAGCGGGAGATGGTCGTGCCCTCGATCCTGGCGATCGCCGTGCCGATCGCGGTGGGTCTCGTCCTCGGCGTGCCGGGCGTCATGGGACTCCTCGCCGGCGGCCTCACCAGCGGCTTCGCGGTGGCGGTCTTCATGGCCAACGCCGGCGGCGCGTGGGACAACGCCAAGAAGCTCATCGAGAGCTTCGGTCGGATCACCGCCGACCAGTTCGTCCAGGACGCCTCCATCCGCGAGAAGGTGCCGGCGGAGATTCGCGAGGCGATCGCGGCCCGGGCCGCCGACTACCAGCGCGCCGGCAAGGGCTCAAGCTACGTCTACGGCAAGGGCTCGGACGACCATAAGGCCACGGTCGTGGGCGACACCGTGGGCGATCCGTTCAAGGACACCTCCGGCCCGTCGCTGAACATCCTGATCAAGCTGATCTCGATCGTTTCGGTGGTGTTCGCCGGCCTGGTCGTGGCGTACGGACCGTTCGTCAGCGGTCTGCTGGGACTCGAGTGACACGGGTGCCACGAGGGCATGGGTGCCACGGCCATCCTGGCCGTGTGTGGAGTGTTCGGG
>JAGQOG010000302.1 GCA_020427695.1 Phycisphaerales bacterium | reverse complement strand
GGTCGCCGCCGGCGGGGCCGCGGACGACGCGGGGCCCTGTTCGGGAGGCGCCGATCGGAGCGCCGCGGCCACCTCCGCGATCTCAGCGCCATGCGACTCCGACCAGGGCGCCACCGTCGCTTCATCGAGCGCCGCCGCCTGGGCGAGGAGATCCGTCCCCCGCAGGAGCTGGTCGATGCGGGCAGGCACGATCTTCTCCTGACCGCGCTGGACCGCCACCAGGCAATCCTCCATCGCGTGGGCGAGCTGGACGATGACATCGAGCCCGACGATGCGCGCCGCACCCTTGATCGAGTGCGCCGCACGCATCAGCGGCTCGACCACCGTGGCATCGTCCGGCTCGCGCTCCAGGCGAAGCAGTCCGTCGTTGAGAACCGAGAGCTGTCCCTCGGCGTCGGTCTTGAAGAGCTCGAAGAGGGAGAAGCCGCTCACGAGAGGCTCCTCGCCAAGGCGGAGAGAATCGCCTCCTCGTCCAACACCGCCACCGCGCCGTCCTGGAGCGGGAGGATGGCACGGGTGAAGTGGTCGATGTTGCGACCCAGCGTCGGCGGCGGCTCGACGAACGACGCCGCGTCTTCCGTGCGCACGCCTTCGACCTCGTCCACGCGCACGGCCCACGGACCGCGCCCGTCCTCCAGAACGACGAATCGAGCGCCGGGAACGTCCGCAGGAGCGTCGGCCAGCCCCAGCAGTCGATCGAGGTGGGCCGCGAGCACCAGCCGACCGTCCACCGCACACAGGCCGGCGACGACCGGCGCCTGGCGATGGGGAATCCGGCGGGTGGCGGTCAACCGGGCGACACGACTGACGGCGGCCGCCGGCACGGCCAGGCGTTCGCGCCCGAGCCGCATGAAGAGAAGGCTGGTTGGCTGCTCCATCGCGCGCTCGGCGGGCTCCGAGACCAGTCGCGTCTGCTCGGCGAGCTCGTCGGCGGGAATCGGCCGATCGAGCAGCGTTCGCAGGCGATCGTGCTGCCGCTCCTCGCGCCCGTCCGGACCATCGTGTGCGTGCGCGTTCCTCATGTGGTCAGGCCCGTGTCCTTCGCCGACGCTCCGCCTTCGCCTTCCGGCTCGTTCCAATTCTCGAGATGCGCCCGCATCGCCCGGCGCCTGAACCGGTTGGCCTCCTCGATCCTGCCCCGCCGATCGGCGAGGTCCGCCAGCACCATCAGCGCTCGCTCCTGTCGGGCGTCAAGGTACACGATCCGCCGACAGAGCCGTTCCGCCTCGTCCGGATCCTGCGCCAAGCGCTGCTCGACCAGCGCCAGCATCGCCGGAATGTCGTCGGGCTTCGACTGCAGCACCGCCCGGGCGGCCGCCTCGACGGCGCGCGGCTCGTTGGTCTCGATCGTCTCGGCGATCGACTTGCGATCGCTCCGACCCGCGGGCTCCGGCTCCGCGCGGGCCGGGCGCGTACGGAACGATGGCGAGGTCAGCGCCGTGGCGGACGGCGCGTCGGGCGGTCGGCGCACGGGCGACGTCCCGGTCCGGAGCTTCCGTGCGTCGGGCACGATCGGCACGATGGCGCCTCGCCGCGCCCGAGTCCGGAACGCGAACGCCGCCGGATCGACCCGCTCGAACCGATCCAACAGGGACATCACCGCGTCGGCATGCCCCACCAGCAGCAGCGCATCCTCGGTCATGACCCCGGCGAGGCGATCCACGAGCCGGCGCTGCGCGGAATCGGACAGGTAGATGGCGAGATTCCGACACAACACCAGGTCGTAGGGGGCCGAAGGCAGGTCGCAGGTCAGCATGTCGCCGGGAAGAAAGCGGATGCGATCGAGCAATTCGGATTGGAGCACCACCTCGTCATCCGCGGTGCGATCGAACGACGGCTCGGCCCATGGGGGCATTCCGTCCCGTAGGGCG
>JAGQOG010000301.1 GCA_020427695.1 Phycisphaerales bacterium | reverse complement strand
GTTGTTCATCGAGGTGGGAATCGTCCCGCCTGCTGGCCCGACCGCCGAGCGTCGCGCGACGAGCAAGGTCGTGGTCGTCGTCCTGGTCGTCGCCACGCTGCTGAGCAGCATCCTGGCGCTCGGAGGGATCTTCGCCGCTCGAGCGTCGGTCGCCAGCGCACGAGCTCAAGCCCTGGCCGCTCAACAGCGCGCCGCGGCGCAAGCCCAGGCCCAGGCGGACCAGGCCGCCCGCGCCAACCGAGGCGACGCGGAATCCGTCACCGAGCCGAGGCCGGAACCCCGCGGCGAATCTCCTTGACCGCTTCGAGCACCTCCTCGGCGTGCCCCGGCACCTTCACCTTGTCCCAGCGCCGCGCGACCTTTCCCGCCTCGTCGATCAGGTAGGTCGTGCGCACCACGCCCATGTACTTGCGCCCGTACATCGACTTCTCCTGCCACACGCCGTAGAGGTCGCACACCTTCGGCACACCTTTGCTTGATGGCGGATCGGCCAGGAGCGTGAAATTGAGATCGTGCTTGGCGGCGAACTTCCGGTGCGACTCGACATCGTCGGGACTCACACCGAGCACCACCGCCGTCGTCTTGCCGAACTTCGGCTGGGCATCGCGAAACTGGCACGCCTCCGCGGTGCAGCCCGAGGTGTCGTCCTTGGGATAGAAGTAGAGCACGACGGGACGTCCCAGGAAGTCCTTGAGTCGCCGCTCCTTCCCCGTCCCGTCGTGCAGGGCGAACGCCGGCGCCTTCTTTCCGACCTCGATCGTGGCCATGAGTCACCTCCTCTTGGACCCAGGATTCAATTCCGTTCCGAACCGCGATTCCACGCCCGGTTCCAGCGATCCGCGTTGCGGGCCTCCCCGGCCCGTTGCACGATGACGCCCGCACGACTTCGACGTCGCCGCCCGACTGGTTTCGACCGGTGCCCGTATCCTGAGGGTCATACGCCGTCGCGGACATCGGCGGGCGCTCGTGGCTTCCGCTCGTGCTCCCCCAACCCGCCCCGGCCGGACCCCGCCCCGCCGATCCACCGTACAAGGCCTGTTCCCGTGAAGTACACGCGCATCCATCGCCTCCTCCGAATCATCTCCCTGCTCCAGTCCGGCAAGCCCCAGCGAACCCCGGACCTGGCGGTGGCGTGCGGCACCACGGAGCGGACGATCTTCCGCGATCTGGGCGAGATCCAGAAGGCGGGAATCCCCGTGGGCTTCGATCGCAAGGCCAAGAGCTACCGGATCGACGGAGACTTCTTCATGCCACCCGTGGCGCTCACGGTGGAGGAGGCTCTGGCCCTCGCCACGCTCGCGGAACAGATCGGTGACACGGAGCAGGTGCCGTTCCTCCGGCTCGCCTGCCGCGGACTGGCCAAGATCACCGCCCAACTGCCGCCCAGCGTCAAGGACGAGGTGTGGGACCTGAGCCGGAGCCGCTCGATCCGGACCGGACCGACCACGCCCTCCGACGGCTGCGCCGACGTTTTCGATCGGATCCAGCTCGCGATTGCCGAAGGTCGGGTTCTGAAGTGCCGGTACGAGGCCGCCAGTGGAGAGGACCGAGCCGGAACACGGCCGTTCACCTTCAAGCCGTACGCACTGTTCTTCGCCGTTCGCGCCTGGTACGCCATCGGTCAGCGTTCCGATCGGCGCGGACTTCGTTCGTTGAAGATCAACCGCTTCGCCGCGATCGAGCTGACCTCCAACACCTACGAGATCCCCCGCGGCTTCACGCTCGACCGGTATCTGGGCAACGCGTGGCGGATGATCCGCGGCGACGTGGACCACCACGTCGAGATCCGCGTGGACGCGGAGTTCGCCTTGACGGTCTCCGAGACGCTTTGGCACCGGACCATGGAGACGGATCACCATCCCGACGGTTCGTGCACACTGTCCTTCACCGTCAGCGGGTTCGACGAGATCCAATGGTGGGTCCTCTCCATGGGTCCGCACTGCCGCGTCGTCAAGCCGAAGGAGCTCGCGACGCGCGTGGCGGCGTTGGCGGAGCAGACGGCGGCGCAGTACCGGGCCGCCGGCGCGAAGTCCGCCCGCGTGGCGCGCCGTCCGGGACGCGACGACGGCACGGGGGCGGGTTCCGCCAAGGCGAAACGCGTGCGCGAGGGCGTCCGCGGAACAAGTCGCCGCCAAGCGGCCCGGAGGCACCCCGACGACTGAGCCGCCCCGGGGCAACCCTCCCTTGCGAAGCGCTCGCGGCCATGGCACGCTGCCTTTCCGGCCACGAGGAGCACCGAGGCGCCTGGGGATGGAGTGAGGACACCCATGAACGAACCGTCGGCCGACATCACGGTGCTCCTGAGGGCGGCGGCGACGGGTCAGCGCGAGGACGTCGACGCCCTCATGTCGGCGATCTACAGCGACCTGCGCCGGCTCGCGGCATCGCACATGCGGAGCGAGCGCCACAACCACACGCTTCAACCCACGGCCCTGGTCCACGAGGCGTATGTGAAGCTGGTCGGTCAGCGCAACACCGACTGGAAGGACCGGCTCCACTTCTTCGCCGTCGCGTCGCGCATCATTCGCCGGGTTCTCATCGATCACGCCCGGGCGCGGGACGCGGAGAAGCGCGGAGGAGACCGCACCATGGTCAACCTCGCCGATCGGGAGGTGCCGAGCGCCGGGCGCGATGCCGACCTTCTCGCGCTCGACGAGGCGCTGGAGGAGCTGGCGGCCCTCGACGAGCAGCAGGCGCGGATCGTCGAGCTGCGCTACTTCGGCGGCTGCACCGTCGAGGACGTCGCCGAGCTGCTCGGAATCGGCAAGCGCACGGTGGATCGCGACTGGCAGGCGGCGAAGGCGTGGCTCTTCGTGCGCCTCGGCGGAGAGGGTCCGAGCAAGCCGCCTCCGGATGATCCGGGCGAAGCGCCGGGCCGCTAGTCGCGTCGATCGCGACGACGGGAGCTTCCCGCCCGCCATGGGCACGCCCCATCCCTACCGGAGAAGGCCGCATGAACATTCGCATCCGAGCGATCGCCACCGGCGCCTGTGCGCTTGTCGTCACGACCGCGGGCTGCACCACACCCATGGCGTCGGCCCTGATGAGCGATCCCGAACTCCTCCGGGCCTTCGACACGGCCATCCCCGCGGGATCGACAGTCGAGCAGGCAAGAGACGCGATCTCCGCCGGCGGACTGAAATCCGCGCCACAGATGCTCTACCCACCCGCCGAGGGACGGCCGCAGGTGCTGCTGGTTCGCCTCTACCAGCCCGGAACCCAGTGGGTGGACGCCGACGATTCGACGGTCGAATGGGCCGATGTGAGCCTGGTGTTCGATCCGATCGATCGGTACGCCCGCGCCGGCGTGTTCCGCGACAGCGTCCGCTACCTCAACGGCATGCCGTCGTACGGGCCGACGCGCTCGACCATGCGGCCGCTGGGCCGATGGCCGACGTCCGTCCCGCCGCCGGCGGACCCGCTCGCGGGCATCACCGAGTGGAGACCCCGCGTGCCGGGTGGGGAGTAGCGGGAATCGCAACACCAATCGCAGCGACGTCAAAGCCCGAAGTACGCCGTGATCCCCGCGAGCACGCTCGCGACCGCGACCGACGCCAGGATCAGCCCCATGACCCGGCTGATGACGCTGGCGCCGCCGCTGCCGATGAACCGATGCACGAGTCCCGCGCCAAGCATCAGGACGAGCGCGACGAGGAGGACGGCAAGCATCGTGGCCGTCACCTGGACCTGCTGCACGAGCGATACCCGGGTGTTCTCGGTTTGCAGAACGGCCCCGAGCATGGCACCGGGGCTTGCGATCGACGGGACGGCGAGCGGGAAGATGGCCAGCTCGCTCGCCTTCGTCGCCATCTTCACCTCCTCGTCCGGCTTGCTTTCGCCGAAGATCATCGAGAGGGCGAAGAGGAACAGGACGATGCCGCCCGCGATCTGGAACGCCGAGAGCGGGATGCCGATGGCGTCGAGGATGACTTCTCCCGCGACGACGAAGAACACCAGGATCGCCGCCGAGACCAGGGTGGCAACGAGGGCGATCCGCCGCTTGGTCGGGCCGTCATGACCGCTCGTGACCGCGATGAACACCGGCACCGTTCCGATCGGATCGATGACGGCGAAGAAGAAGATGAACGTGGCGACGAAGTCGATCATCGGAAGGCTCCGTTCGAGACCCGCCGCCCGGGAACCATCCGCGGAGGTTCGCTACACCGCGCCGCGGCGGTAGTCGATGTCCGGCCGGCGCCCGGGAAGCGCATCGAGGTGCTCGGTGCGCCAGCAGCCGACCCAGTGGTCGCGCTCCACCTCGTGGAGCACGGTTTCCGATCCGACCGCGTCGTCGTGACCCAAGGCCCGTGCGCCGGCGGGCGGCGGCATGGTCGGCCACCACGGCACCACGCCCTTGTCGTGGCCGGGGAGCTTGCGGTACTCGGCGGGATCGTTCACCAGCTCGTCCACGGTCACCAGCCGGTGCTTCTGGTCGCGCAGCTTGGGAATCGAGTTGAAGAGCCCGCGGGTGTAGGGGTGCAGCGGACGATCGAAGAGCTCGTACACCTTCGCGTACTCGACCACGCGCCCCGCGTACATCACGCAGATGACGTCCGCGTTCTCCGCCACCACGCCGAGGTTGTGGGTGATGAGCATGATGCCCATCCCGCGCGTGCGCTGAAGCTCCTGGAGGAGCTCGAGGATCTGCGCCTGGATGGTCACATCGAGCGCGGTCGTCGGCTCGTCGGCAAGCAGGAGCTTCGGCTGGCAGGCCAGGGCCATGGCGATCATCACCCGCTGCCGCATGCCCCCCGAGAACTGGTGGGGATAGGCGTCGATCCGCTGCTCGGGCTTCGGGATGCCCACGTCGCGCATCGCCTGGAGCGCGATTTCCCGGGCGCCCTCCGCACCGATCGACTGGTGAAGCAGGATGGCCTCCATGATCTGGTCCCCGATCGTGTAGACCGGGTTCAGCGAGGTCATCGGCTCCTGGAAGATCATCGCGATGTCCTTGCCGCGCACATCGAGCATCGCCCGCTCGGGGAGCGACAGGAGGTCGCGGCCCTCGAAGAGGATCGTGCCCCGATCAAAGCGTCCCGGCGGACGGGGCACGAGCTGCATCGTGCTCATCGCGGTCACCGACTTGCCGCAGCCCGACTCCCCCACCACCGCCAGCGTCTGCCGCGGGTAGATCGTCATGTTCACGCCCGCGACCGCCTGGATGCGCGGCGCCGACGCCGAGGAGGCATTGTCGAACGACACCGCCAGGTCGGCGACATCGAGCAGCGGGCGCTTGGTGTTGGGGTCAGGTTGGATCATGATGCGGGAGCGTGGGAACGGTCACGGGATGCGGCACCCTCCGGTCGTCGCGGCGGGTGCCACGGCCGTCTCGGCCGTGCCGAACGGGGACACGCGAACGTCCGCACGGCCAGGATGGCCGTGGCACCCGTGCGGCGCTCCCCAACGTCCGGTGCCACGGCCGTCTCGGCCGTGCCGAACGTCGACGTGCGAACAATCGCACGGCCAGGATGGCCGTGGCACCCGTCGGCCTTGGCACCCGTCCATCGTCGACCTCCCTTGATGCCTCGATGCCTCGATGCCTTGTTGCCTTGGCCATTCCTCACGCCGCCGCCTTCCTGAGCTTCGGATCGATCGCATCGCGCAGCGCCTCGCCGAGCAGGTTGTAGGCGAGCACGGTGAGGAAGATCGCGAGACCGGGGAAGATCGCCAGCCACCACACGAAGTCGCCCACGGTGTTGGTGGCGCTGGAGAGAAGCTTGCCCCAACTCGGCTGGCCTTCGGGGCCGAGCCCAAGGTAGCTCAGCGTCGCTTCCGCGAGAATCGCGGCGGCGATCGCAAAGGACGCGTCCACCAGCACCGGCGTCACGCCGTTGGGCAGCATGTGCTTGAAGAGGATCGATCGCAGCGGCAGGCCCAGCGCCCGTGCCGCCTGGACGAAGTCCTGGTTGCGGAGCTTCATGAACTCGGCCCGGGTGAAGCGGGCCGCGCCTGTCCACGTGACGCATCCGATGATCCCCATCATCACGTACGTGTTGCGGGGAAGTACCGCCGCCGCCACGATCAGCAGGAACAGCACGGGGATCGCCATGAACACCTCGACCACCCGGTAGAGCAGGAGGTCCACCCAGCCGCCGAAGTAGCCCATCAACGCCCCGACCGTCACCCCGATCATGACGGCGAGCCCGGTGGACACCAGGCCGATCGAGATGCTGAGACGACACGCCCAGAGGAGTTGACTGAGCACGTCCTTCCCGATGGCGTCGGTGCCGAGCAGGAACCGGCGGTTCCCGATGGGGGTCCCCGCGTCGTCCGGAGCCGCGTCCTTCACCAGGGTGCCGGGCGGCTCGAGATAGAGATCCGTCCGCGACTGGTTGGGCGACCAGGGAATGAGCGTGAAGACCGCCCGCGCCTCGCCGGCGGCCTCCTGCTCCGCGTACGCCTCGAAGTTGACCAGTCGCGGGCGGGCGCTCAGCCCGAGCACGGTGGCGACGAGCGCGGCCACGGCAACCACCGTGGCGATCCGCGCGAGCCATCGCTCGATCGGACTGACGAAGAGAAACGGCAGCGCCGAGGCGCCGGCGACGATCATGCAGGCCTGCCACGTCTCGACGCCGACGATTGCCGCAACGATCGCGGTGACGCCCGTCTGGACAGACGCGATGAAGAGCACCGCAAACCGATGCACGCGGGGCACTGGCAACGGAAGGGCAAGGAGCGGGATGCCGACCAGGGCGCCGAGCAGGAGGAAGATGTCCGCCGGGACGAGGTTCTCGACGAGCGGCGAGCTGGTCGCGGTCACATTGCCGTCGGCGTCGAGCTGACGGAGCAGCAGCGGATGCCCGTTGGCGATCAGGGGCGCGAAGATGGCGAAGAAGCCCACGACGCCGATCCACAACAGCGCGAAGCGAGCCGTCCATCGGCTCAGCACGCGCCCCCAGGCGTCCGCCCAGAATCCCTTGGCCTGAACGGCACCCACGCCGCGCATCGCATCGATGCCGGTGATGGCGAGCGGGGTTGTTGGGGAGGAGGTCATAGGCCGTGGGGAGCGGAGGCATCGAGGCACCAAGGCATCAAGGCATCAAGGGTTCGAAAGCGGGCGCGGGGGCGCCCGAACACAGGTGTGAAGGAACGGACGCACCAAGACCCTCGATGCCTTGATGCCTCGATCCCTCGATGCCTACGCACACGCACCGACTCAGTCATAACTCACCCGGGGGTCGGCCATGGCGTAGAGGATGTCCGCGAGCAGGAGTGCCAGCAGGTTCACGGCCGCGATCATCATGGTGTTGGCGAGGATGAGTTCGCGGTCGCGGAGGTTGATCGCCTCGATGATCAGGCTGCCCATGCCCGGCACGCTGAAGATCCGCTCGATGATCACCGAACCGCTGAGCATGGCCGGGAACAGGCCGACGAACATCGTGATGAGCGGCAGCAGACTGTTGCGGAAGACGTGCCGCAGCACGACCGCGCGGCGAGGTACGCCCTTGGCCTTGGCCGTGCGCACGTAGTCGGCGTTGAGGTTGTCGAGCATCGCCGCCCGCGTCTGCTTCGAGAGCACCGCGAAGCCGGTGTAGACAAGACACGCGACGGGCAGGCACAGGTGCCAGAGCGTGTCGAGCACATACCCCGGCTCGAATCCGGCGGCGCCGAAGGTGGGAAGGAACGTGTAGTCGTCGGCGCCCTGAGAGTGGAGGCCGGTCACCGGGAACCAGCCGAGCCCCTGCGGGCTGGCGAGGTAGCCCATCGCCAACACGCCGGCCCACACCGTCGGGATGGACCAGAGCGCAACAAACAGTCCGCCAAGCCCGACGTCGATCCAGGTGCCGCGCCGCAGCGCGGCCAGCATGCCGCCGGGGATCGCGACGAGATAGATGATCGGGAACGCGATGAGGTTGAGCAGGAGCGTGACGGGAAGCGCACGCAGGATCAGTTCGCCAACCGGCCGGCCGCGGGAGAATGCCACGCCTAGGTCCGGCACG
>JAGQOG010000300.1 GCA_020427695.1 Phycisphaerales bacterium | reverse complement strand
TGCACGGCGTTGCCGATGTTCCGGCCGTCGATCTGGTACAGGCGATCGCTCGCGGACAGGTATTCGAGACCATCGCCCCAGCCGCCGTCGTAGATCGCCGTCGGGAGCACCGTCCACGACTGCGTCGCCACGTCGAACAGATACACCTGCTTGTTCGACTCCCCGCCGAGCACGTAGATGCGCCCGCGGGCATGGTCGGCCGTGATGACCACGCCCCAGACGTCGATCGCCCCGCTGCGGAATCCGGGCACGATCCCCGCCGATTGCAGCGTCGCGGTCTGGCTCCAACTGTCGCTGGCGATGTCGTACACGTCGAGATACGAGTCGCCGCCGTTGACCGCGCCGCCGGCAAAGCCGCCGCGCCACACGTACACCTTGCCGTCGTGCCACTCCGCCTCGGAACCGGCGGTGGCCTGGAACGGACCAGGTGCGGTGGTCCCGATCCACTGGTTCGAGGCGACGCTGTAGATCGCCAGGCGCGAGCGCAGGTCTCCCGGGGCGCCGTTCATGGTCCCGACGATCGTGGCGTAGATCCGGTTGGCGGTCGGATCGAAGGCGATCGCCTCGTTCGCCGCGAGTTGCCCGTTCGCCATCGTGCTCGCCCGCGCGAGCCAGGTGTTCGTGGTGGGGATGTATCCGTAGAGCTTGGGGCCCTTGCCGGCGCCCGTCGCCGCGTCGATGCCGATGCCGACGGTGGCGAAGCACACCGTCGAACCGAACTGCAAGCCACCGCCGTCGAAGACCGCTTCGGGCACCGCCGCTCGCGGCACGTACCGGCCGGTCGCGGGATCGAACGTGTCGAAGTTCGTGCTGTTGGAGCCTTCGAGCAGGTAGAGGTCGGTGCCGTTGGTGGCGAAGTGCGTCCCGTTGGCGGTCTGGAACGTCTGGCCGTTCTGGCGCGTGTTCGGACCGAGATCGAGCCACGACCGCGCGCACAGCGAGGCCGGGTTGTCGAACGGTTCGACGGGTGGATTCCCCACCAATGGATGCGGGTCGCCCGGGGCCGCGATGGCGCCGCCAGCGGTGAACGGCACCTGCGTGTCGCCGAGCCCGTCGTCGTCGATGTCCTCCCCGGCGTAGTCGCTCCAGTAGTTTCCGCCCAGCGTGGGACCGCCGACGATGTTCGTGCCCGCCGCGGGCCTGACCGACCAGGTCACGTTGGCACCGTTGCTGATGGCGTTGCCGCCCGCGTTCGCGGCGAGGAGGTTGTTCGCCACCAGGCTGTCCGTCGTGGCTTCCAGCTTGAGTCCGGGTCCGAAGTTCTGCTGCACCACGTTCCCGGAGATCGTGTACCCCGACGACGACGCCTGGTCGGGCAGCATCAGACAGGGAAACTGCCCGGCGGGAAAGTGCACCTGACCATCGGTGCGAAGGACGATTCCGGCCCCGCCGTTGCCGACGATGACGTTGGCCTCGATCGTGTTGTCCTGCCCGTGCTCGATCTCGATGCCGTTGGCGTTGTTGGCCTTGATCTGGTTCCCGGCGATCGTGTTGCCCGAGTGCGAGTAGCCGAGCCAGAAGCCGTAGTTCGACCCGTTGGCCGTGTTGTCGAGAAACTGGTTGCCGCTCGAGAAGGTGGCTTCGAACGCATTGGCGCCGGCGTTCGAGCCGTTGTTGCCGGCGATCAGGTTGTCGTTGCTCGGGCAGCCGTTCTCGTTGCCGATGAAGAACCCGTCGCCGCCGCCCTGGAACGAGTTCTCGAGAATCTGGTTGCCGCTGGAACCGTTCACCAGGAGCACGCCGGCCGAATCGCCCAACCCCGGGCGGGTGCAGCGGTCGAACACGTTGCCTTGGATCGTGTTCCCGGCGGATCCGTGGAGGTGGATGCCCCAACCGGTGTTGTCGGAACCGTCGTTGCCGGCGAACACCGAGCCGGCGACGAAGTACGCGTCGATTCCGTTCTCCTGGAAGCGCAGCGTGTTCCCCGTCACGGACGCGTTCACGACCTCCCGCAGGTACAGCCCGCCCCCGAGGTTGGTGAAGTCGGGCAGGTTCGGGCCGACGTTGATGTCGAGGAACGGCGCGCCGGGAGCGGTCGATGCGGGATCGATCCAGTTCGACGAGAGTTCGTTGTCGATGACGGACACGCCAATCGCATCCTCGATCCGAACGCCGTAGTAGTAGCCCCGGACGACGCCGTTGCGGATCACGATCCCGTCGTGGCCGATGGCCGTGACTCCGGATGCGGCTCCGCCGGCGCCGATCAGCGTCGCGCCGTTGAGATCGAGAACGACACCGTCGGATCCGATCGACACGCCGTTGGGAAGCTCGTATTCGCCCGGCGCGAACGTGGTGTCCTCGACGATCACCATGCCGTCGGTGGGCACGACGTCGCCGGCGCGGGCGGTGGCGAAGGACAGGCAGACGGCGGCCGCGACGGCCAACGGCGCGACAAGGCTTTCAAGCATGGGGACCTCCTCCTCGAGCTCGCGTGCGAGCACGACTCCCGCCGCGGACGCCTCGATCCCCATTCAATCGCCATCCGCCGACCGTGACAAGGGTTGTCCGGTCCGATTGTCGGCCGTCAAGGGTGTTGACAGTGCCGGGACGGCAAGCCGATCATTCCCACATGAACACTCCGCGTGCGATCTGCGTTGGCTCTGGATTCGCCGTCCTGGTCGCCGCGACCACCTTTGCCGATGGCGAGGCCCAGCGTGTTCAAGCGACGCTCGTCGCCGCGGCCTGCGCCGAACCGATCACCTCCGCCGGACTCGGTTTCGGCTTGGAGCTGCACGATCCCGCTCGGGCGGCGCCGGCGGCTGCACGCTCGCCGGTCCTCTCGACGCAGTTCGAGTTCGACGACGCCGCAACACCGACCATCGCGCTCGGCATGCTCGCCGATGCGCCGCCGACTCCTTCCGGATCGGCCGGTGCGACGAGCTCGGAGGACCTGGCCAAGCAGTCTCAGAATCCGATCGCCGACCTGATCAGCCTGCCGCTCCAGAACAACATCAACTTCGGATTCGATCCCGGCAACAAGGCGCAGAACATCCTGAACATCCAGCCCGTGATCCCCTTCCATCTTGGCCGGGACTGGAACCTCATCACGCGGACGATCGTGCCCGTGATCTACCAGCCATCGTTCAGCGATCTCACCAGCGACGAGTTCGGCCTCGGCGACATCAACGCCACGTTCTTCTTCTCGCCGCGCGACGGTGGCAAGCTCACCTGGGGCGTGGGTCCGATCGTGTCGATCCCCACCGCGACCGCGAGCGTGCTCGGCACCGGCAAGTTCGGCCTCGGCCCCTCGGCGGTGCTGGTCTACTCCGACGGGCCCTGGGTCGTGGGCGTCCTCGCCAACAACCTCTGGTCCGTGGCGGGCAACGACAGTCGTGCCGATGTGAATTCGATGCTGGTGCAGTACTTCGTGAACTACAACTTCGGCGGCGGCTGGTACCTGTCCTCCGCGCCGATCATCACCGCGAATTGGAAGGCCCCCAGCAACAACGCCTGGGTGGTTCCCATTGGCGGCGGCGGCGGTCGCGTGTTCAAGATCGGCGACCAGGCGGTGAACCTCGGCATCCAGGCGTACTACAACGTGGAACGGCCCGACAACACGGCGGACTGGCAACTCCGCGTCCAGTTGACGCTCCTCTTCCCGCAGTAGTCGAGGCCCTCACCGACCGCGACCGCCACCCCCGCGCCCGCCGCGGATCGAGCCGCCCCGTCCGGCGTTGAGCCCACCGCGCTGCTGCGCCTGGCGGGCGGCCCGGGAGCGACTCTCCGATTGGCGCTGGAGATCCGTTCGCACGTCCTTCGGCACCGCGCTCGCGCCGGCGGCGTTCGGACGTCCGCCAACCTGGCTCCACTCGCCCTGGCCGTCGCGTCGATACACCTTCCCGTCCTTGCCTGCATAAAGATCGCCACCTGACGTGCGGGCGGCGAAGCCCGCGCCCCCACCGCGTCGATCCCCGGCAACGCCCGCACCGCCCTCGCTCGTCCGGGCCCCGCCGACCGATCCGCGCCGCCCCGTCGCCCTGCCCCCGGCCACGGCGCGGTCGCCATCGCTGGCCACGCCGCGCGACCAGCGCCCGTACGGCGTGGCCGCCGACACCCGCGCCGAGGCCACGCCAGTCGTGGGGTTGTACGCCTCGCGGGCGGCGAACGTTCCCGACGGTCCCCACGCCGCCGCGCCGCGGCTCATGCGTCCGGTCTCCGGGTTCCACGTCGCCCATCGTCCTGCACCGCCGTACGGACCGTAGTGGACGGGAGCGGCGCGGCGGAACACGCCCGTCGCGGGGTCGTAGCGGGCACCGCATCCGTAGGTGATCGGGGAGCTGCGGTAGTGGATGTCGATCGGACCGGCATTGACGCGGACGTTCCAGTTCACATTGTCGGCGTTGGCGAACATCGCGTAGGTGATGGCACCGGCGCCGAGGAGGACGAGTCCCGTCGAGAGGTAGGCGCCCGTGTAGCCGGCGGTGTGCTGCGCCGTGACCGTCTCGGCGTCGGAATCGGCCACGGTGACGTAGGTGACGTTGTGGAGCGGGCTCGCCGGCGGAATCTCGTACACGCTCGGGGGAACGCTGTCGGCGACGGCCCACGGTCCTTCCGGGCTTGCGCTGCGGAACCACACCGCCGACTCGCAACAGTAGTAGGCGTCGTCGACCTTGAGCACGGTGAACGGCGAGTTCACCGCGGCCTCGATCGAAGTCCCGGGAACGGGGAGGAACACGGGCCTGCCGTCGTACTCGACCTCGAGCGACAGCTCGTCGCGGCGGAAGGTCGCCTGGCGCGGGATGGTCGCCATCACCACCGCATCGCGAGCCATGGGCGTGCCGGGAATGGAGGCCAGGGCGGAGGCGGATGGATGCGACTCGGGAATGCGAGCGAAGGCGGGCGGCGTGCGGCCCGTCGCCGCTTGCCATGGACCATCGAGCGACGAAGCGCTGAACCAGCGCCCAGCCACGAGGAAGTAGTACGCCTCCCCTTCGTTGTCGTAGAGGAGCGTACCGTCGGCGTTGGCGACCCAAGACACGCCGGGCTCGCCCGTCCCCTCGATGTGCTGCACGTCCGGCGGACCGTCGGTGACGATCAGCTCGGCCGGCTCGGTGCTGACGAACACCAGCGAGGGAAGCGAGCGCACGCCCGGAACGCTGTCCCGCACGTCGAACCAGTCGGGGGTCGTGGGCAGCCGGAAGAGATCCTGGGGGAGCTCGTCCACCGGGAGCCAGGTCCCCGTGCGCAGGACTCCGCTCGCCAACCAGCCGCTTCCCGAACGCAGAAGGAACGTCCCGCTCGCGTCGCGGAGCAGGTCCCAATTCGTGTTGCTGGCGTAGGTCATCCCTCCGCCCGGAACCGGCTGCCAGTCGGGCTCGCCGGCGATGTTCACCAGCAAGGCGGGGCGATCGGCGTAGTAGATCCGCGGCGGCGCCAAGCCGACCTCGACCTCGCGCACGGCCGCATCCGGCTGCTCCATCGCGTTGAGGATGAGCTCGATGGGGAGCGTGCGCCGGGCCTGGAGCGGGAACAGCTCGCCAACGGCCACGGACAGCGGCTCGATCAGGGCCGGAACGAGCGGGTCGAGCAGGATGTCCTCGAGAGAACATCCGGAGACTTCGACCACACCCGCGGGCACATCCGCGGCGGTGTCGGCGCGCAGGCGCAGCACGCCGTAGGCCGGCTCGGGAAGTGCCTTGAGCGCCGCGTCGCTTCGGGCGGTCACCGCGACGGCCACCCGGAAACGCACCTCGCGGTAGTCGCGCCACGACTCGACCTGCGGCGCATGGACGACGACGTCATATCCCTCCGCCTCGAGTTCCGCCGGCCACTCCCGCGGCGCATCCACCTCGGGCTCCGCCGACGGCGTCGATGCCGCGGTGTCGCGAGCATCGTCGGACCCCGCAGGGATCGCAGTGGAAGCGAGTCCGACCGGCAAGCAGGATGCCGCGAGCACGATCGCGGCGCCGCGGCACGCGGCCCGCGCACGAAAGGACGAACGGCGACCGGTCATGCCGAGGAGGCGATCGCGGAGACTGGTTGATCGGGTCATGACGACATTGTTGCGTCCCCCACCCGGTTTGGCACCCCAGGAATGTCCGGGCCTCCGCGTTGCCGCTTCCGTTCGGCGGGAGCCGGTCCGAATGCCGCGCCCACGCACGGAGAAGTTCTGCGACAATGCCGCCTCGCGCGGGGAGGCCGGCGCGACCTTCGCCATGGACGACCGCCAGCCCGCCCCCTCCATCCGCGTTGTCGTCGCGGTGGCGACGATTGTGCCCGTTCTCGCGGTCGCCGCCGGACTTGTCACCCTTTCCACCCTGGCGGCGCGCGACATCGCCGAGAGCCTCGGCGCCGAGGTCGTCTCGGCCGCCACCGCCAAGGCGCAGGCGGAGATCGAGGGGTTCATTCGGGTTGCCGAAGAGCTCTCGGCGCTCAACAGCTCCCGCATCGCGCGCGGGGATCTGCCCATCGACGATCTGCGGTCGTGGACCAGGCCGCTGCTCGACCAGATGGAGGCGTTCGACGAGGTGTCCTTTCTGGTGTTCGCGAACGCCAAGGGCGACACGATCGCCGCCGAGCGCGATCCACAGGGACTGTTGATCGGGGTGCGCGACGACTCCACCGACGGTCGCATGATCGAGTCGGCGCTCGACGGGACGGGCAGCCTGCTCGCCCCCCCGGTCCGAACCTTCGAGTTCGATCCCGCGACGCGGCCGTGGCACCAGCTGGCGACCCGCACTCCCAACCCGGCCTGGACCAATGCGTACATCTTCGCGGGCCGAGCCGGAAGCGGCGCCGAGACCGGGATCAGCTACGCCCGCACCGTCGCCGACGCGCAGGGGCGGTTCCTGGGTGTCCTCGCTGTCGACGTCACGCTGGGCGACCTGAGCCTGTACCTGGAGTCGCTGTCGATCGCGACCACTGGCGCGATCTTCATCGTGGATCGGGAGAACCTTCTCGTGGCCGCGTCCGAAGGAGGTCTCACCGCGGGCGAAGGCGCGCGGCTCTCGCTGGCGGACTCGCCCAGCCCGTCGGCGCAAGCGGTCGCGACGGCGCTGCGAAACGGCGGCGCCGGAACGCCATCCATCGACTCCCCCCTGCTGAAGCGGGTCGCGGTCGAGGGCGAACCTGCTCGCGCGCTGGTCACACCCTTCCACCCCTCGCCGGGGATCGACTGGCGCATCGTGGCGGTGCTGCCCGAGCAGGCGTTCCTGTCGCGAACCCAAACCGTGCAGCATCGGCTGATCGGGTTCAGCCTGCTCGGCGCGGCGGTGGTCGTGGTCGTGGCGGTATGGCTCTCGCAGCGGATTGCGAAGCCGATCCTCGAGCTTCGACGATTCGTGCGTCACGTGGGCGAAGGCGCATTCGGAGCCCGGCTCGACCTGCGGGCAGCGCGGGAGTTCGAGGACCTCTCTCACGACCTCAACGAGATGGCGAGCCAACTCCGCCAGCGGATGGCGCTGCAGCAGTCGCTCGACCTCGCCCGACAAGTGCAGCAGAGCCTGCTGCCCAAGGAGCCGCCGACGCCTCCGGGCCTGGACCTCGCGGGCCACAGCCAGTACTGCGACTCGACCGGCGGCGACTACTTCGACTTCATCGATGCCGCCCCGGCGAAGGGGCGGGACGGCAGCCCAACGGCGCTCCTGGCGATCGGCGACGTGATGGGACACGGGGTGGCGTCGGCGCTGCTGATGGCCAGCGCCCGCGCCGCGCTGCGCATCCAGGCACAGGACGAGAGCACGCTCGGCGCCATGCTGGCCCGGGTGAACACCGTCCTTCTCCAGGACACCGCCCATGGGCGTTTCATGACCATGATGCTCCTCATGCTCAATCCCGCCGCGCGGCGGATCCGCTACGCCAATGCCGGCCACGACGCGGCGATCCTGTTCGATCCCGCCACGCGACGGTTTTCCGAGCTCGAAGGCGGAGGGATCCCCCTCGGCGTCGACGCGGGAACGTCGTACGACGAGTACAGCCGGGAGAACGTGCCTCCGGGCACAGTGGTGGTGGCGGGCACGGACGGCATCTGGGAGATGCGGAACGATCGGGGCGAGTTCTTCGGCAAGGCGACGCTGCGACGGATCATCGAGGCGAACGCCCACGAACCGGCACAACGGATTCTCGATCGGATTCGCGAATCGCTCGTCCGGCACCGCGGTTCGGCGCGGATCCAGGACGACGTCACGCTGGTGGTCGCCAAATTCTCGGGGGCGGGCGGCGCTGGAACGTCGCATCGACCCGACGCAGGTCAGTCGGTATCGTTGGGGGCGGAACAGGCAAAGGGGGACGGGCAGGCATGACCGACACAGACAACAACGCGGAGGAGCGCGACGCGTCTCCCGACCCGCCCGGCGCCACGGACCCGCCGTCCTCCGCGGAGGACCAGGAGGTCGCGGAGCTCCTGGCCCGCATGCGGCAAGGGGACCGCGAGGCGGCGTCCACGTTCGTGATGAAGTACGGCGACCGCATCCGGCGCCGGATGCGCATGAAGCTCAGTCCTTCCATGCGCCGCCTCTTCGACTCGGCCGAGATCCTCTCCACCGTGGCCCGCCGTCTCGACCTGGTCGTCATGGAAGGCCGCCTCGGCGCCGAGAGCCAAGCCCAGCTCTGGTCGTTCATTCGCCGCATCTCCGAGAACGCGCTCATCGACAAGGGGCGACTCTTCACACGACTCAAGAAGCTCGAAGGCGAGGACGGCGAGTTCGCCCAGGGCATGCTCCGACGGCTGAACCGCGCCGAGGAGCGGGAGAACGACGGTGCGTTGATCGAGGTGGACGAGGCGCTGCGGGCGCTCGAGTCTCCCGAGGACCGGCAGATTCTCGCCATGTGGCTGGCCGACGTCCCGCACACGCAGATCGCCGAGCAGTTGAACATCTCCCACGCCGCCACGCGGAAGCGATGGCAGTCCATCCGGCACCGGCTGAAGGAGCACTTCGTCCGACGCGAGGCGTCATGAGCGGCTCCCGCATGTCCGAGCGTGCCGATGCCATCTCCGCCGAGAATCTCGCCGACCGGCTGCGGAGCGTGCCGGCCGGCGACGCCGAGGCGCTCGCCGACGCGATCCAGGAGGACGGGATCGAACGACTGCGCAACGGACTCGAGGTCCGGCTCTCCCGGTATCTCGAGGCCATACCGAACCTGCAGTCGATGCCCGAAGCGCTGGACGCGGCGGCCAGCGTCGCCCTCGCTTGGGAAGGCGTGCACGGGGAAGGCAGTCCCGCCGAGGCCCTGGTCCGGCTCCATCCCGATCTGGCGACGCCGATCCGCAACGCGGCGATCCTGAACAGCGCCGTTCTCCGGCCCGAACCGCCGGTCGACGTGCCGTCCGCCGAACCGGCTGCGCGACCAACGCTCCCGCGCGACTTCGGGCCGCCGATTGCCGAGGGCTCGGCCCGCTACAAGCTGGTTCGGCGGCTGGGCGAGGGATCGTTCGGCGAGGTCTTCCTCGCCAAGGACCGCCTGCTCTCCGACGTGGTCCACCCCGCCCTCGTCGCGGTCAAGGTGCTGCGCGAGCGACCGGCGCCGACCGGTGGCATGGACGAGGCCGTCGCCACGCGGCGGATCGATCACCCCAACGTCGTTCGCGTGCTCGACCGCGGCGATGCCCCCACCGGCGAGTCGTACATCGTGTACGAGTTCATGGCGGGTGGCAGTCTGGCCCAAGCCCTGGGACATCGGCGTCCGCCGTGGGCTCCGCGCCACGCGGCGCAGCTGGTTGTCGGCATCGCCCGCGGCGTGCAGGCCTCGCACAACGCCGGCGTCCTCCACTGCGACCTCAAGCCGTCGAACATCCTGCTGGCCACGGACGGTGCTCCGAAGATCAGCGACTTCGGCGTCTCGGTCAGCAGCGAGCGGCTGGATGCGCTCCGCGCCGGCTACGCCGACGCCGAACTCGCCGGCAACATCGCGTTCATCTCGCCCGAGCAGTTTCAGCGCGACACCGAACGGGTCGGGGCCAGCTCCGACGTGTACGCGATCGGCGGGCTGCTCTACTTCCTGCTGACCGGCATCCTCCCGAACGGTCGGACGCGCGACGAGGTTCGTGCCACCCTGGACCGCGAACACGGACGAACCGAAGCGCCGCGCCTGCGCCACGCGGGCATCGACGTCGATCTCGAGGCGATCTGCCGCCGGGCCATGGCGCCGGCCATCGCCGATCGCTACGGCTCGGCGGGCGAACTGGCATCCGATCTCGAGTCGTGGCTGCGCTCGTTTCCCATCCCCTGGACACAACCCGGACCCATTCGGCTCACGCATCTTGCGGTGCGCCGAAACCCGGTGGCGGCGGCGCTGTCCGCGTTCCTGGTCCTTCTCGTCGTGGGCGGGGCGGTGCTGGTGACAACGCTGGTGAAGGAGCAGGAGGCGGCGACGGAAGCCGCCGCCGCCGATCGGCGTCGCGCCGAGATCGGCGACGCCCGGATGTCGGCGGCCCGCGACCTGGTCGTGTCGATCTTCCGGAACAAGCTGCCGGAGCCGGACGTGGCCGGGCGACTCCAACGCGAGGCTCGGCAGGCGCCAGGCGACGAAGACGTCGAGACCCTCATCCAACCGCAGCGGGCCGTCTGGACCGCGCGGTTCGGCAATCCGATCCGCCTGCGCCGACAAGTGAACTCCTGGGACGACTACGACGAGCTGGCCCTTCTGCTGCGCCAGACCGAAGGTCTCTTCTGGAAGGCGGTCCTGGGAGGATTCGTGCAGGGCGAACCGTGGTCCGGCAGGCTGGCCGACGAGTGGGCCAAGCGGCTCGACAGGAACGACCCGTGGCTGAACGACATCGGCCTGCTCCAGCGCGTCTTCCGATCCAATCGGATCATCGACAGCGCCGCCAACGGGTTGACGCCGGTGGAGATCGACGAGGCGAAGGACCTGGCCGACCAACTGCACGTCGATGCGGAGATCCTCAGGCGCACGGGGTCGCTCTCTCCTCAGTTGGCCCTCGCGCTCATCACCGAAGCGGCCCTCATGGACAAGCGGATCTTGGACGACCCGACGAAGCGCGAGGAGCTCCGGGCGGAATCGCAGCGGGTCACCGAGGAACTCGCGAAACAGGCCCTTGAATCCGAGCGGGCGGAGAACGGCTCCAACCGGTGATCTGACCCCGAACAGCGTGTACAGTGGCCGTGCTCGCCGGCCCGATTCCGGCCCGGCCTCGACGGAGCCAACCATGCGCGCGGTGATCACGGGACAGATCGGAATGGACAAGAAGCCGTACCTGCGGGCGGTCGGCGACTTGGCCGGTCAGCGCGGCGGCCGCATCGATCTCTACCACGTGGGCGACCTGATGTACGCCGAGGCGAAGGATGTGCGCCCGGGGCGCATCCTCGACCTTCCGCTGTCTCGACTCAACTCCCTCCGAAGGGCGGCGTTCAAGGACATCATCGCCGCAAGCTCGCCGCCGGAGGAGCATCCCGACGTCATCGTCAACACCCATGCCACGTTCCGGTGGCGTCACGGACTGTTCAGCGCCTTCGACTTCGACCAGATGGAGAAGCTGGCGCCGAACATGTTCATCTGCCTGGTGGACAACGTGGAGGTGGTTCACCAGCGTCTGCACGCCGAGCACATCATCGACGCCACGCTCAAGGACTGCATGGTGTGGCGCGAGGAGGAGATCCTCGCCACCGAGCTCCTCGCCCAGGCGATGGGCTGCGAAAACCGGTTCTACATCCTGAGCCGCGGACGCCTGCAGGACACGATGGAGACCTGCCTGCGCCTCGTGACGCGACCGGACATGCGGAAGGTGTACCCGAGCTTCCCCATGAGCCACGTGGTTGACATGCCCGACGTGCTGGCGGAGATCGACCACTTTCGGGCCAAGCTGGCGCAGCACTTCATCGCGTTCGATCCCGGCGACGTGGACGAGAAGCTGCTGCTCGACCGCGCGATCGATGCGGCCAAGAACGGCAAGGACTGGATCGAGGTCGTGCCCCACTCCTTCGGCGGACGCGCGGGCGGCGAGATGGTGCGGGTGCCGGTGCGCGAGGTCCTGGACATCGCCGGGGACATCGACGGACAGATCTACATGCGCGACTTCAAGCTGATCGACCAGTCGGACATGATCTGTTCGCTGATTCCCGAGCTTCCCGGCGGCGTGCCCGGGCTCTCCAGCGGCGTGGAGCGCGAACTCCAGCATGCCTTCGAGCACACGAAGGAGGTCTACGTCGTGTGGAAGCCGCGGAAGAACCCTTCGCCGTTCATCACCGAAACCGCGACCCGCATCTTCAGCAGCGTGGACGAGGCGTTGTCGTACTTCGACGAGAAGGGCATGCTGCCGGTCAAGAACCTCTTCGGGCACTGACAGGATTCGCGTCCCCCGGGTGGCCCGAGTCGCCTCCATGCCTCGCTTCCGATTGACGCTCGCCTACGACGGCACCGAATTCCACGGCTGGCAGCGCCAAGAGCCGCCGGGCCTGCCTCCGCTGCGCACGGTGCAGGGCGTGCTGGAGGCGGCGGTTCGCGACGTGGTGCGCGCTCCGGTCCTGGTGGTGGGTGCGTCCCGAACGGACGCCGGGGTGCACGCCCTCGGACAGGTCGCCGCCTTCAGCGCGGAGACCTCGGTTCCCGTCGAACGCATGCCGCTCGCGATCACGTCGCGACTTCCCGAGGATGTCCAGGTGCGCGAGGCCGCGATCGTCGCCGACGACTTCGATCCGATCGGGGACTGCCGGAGCAAGGGCTACCGCTACCGGGTGCTCCACACCGGCCCCCCGGCACACTGGCCGGACCTCTTCCAACGGCGCACAACCTACTTCTCCTACCACGCGCTCGACCCCGATCGCATGGACGAGGCGGCACGGCTTCTCGAGGGCGAGCACGACTTCGCGAGCTTCGCCCAGGCCAGCCACGGGCGCGAGACCACGGTGCGGACGATCCACTCGTGCCGGGTGCGGGCGACGGGGCCGTATGCGCTCGAACTCGACGTGAGCGGCAGCGGCTTCCTCTACAACATGGTCCGCATCGTCGCCGGCACGCTGGTCGAGGTCGGGCGAGGCCGCCTGGTGCCGGAGGACATGACGCGCATCATCGCCGCCCAAGACCGCCGGGCCGCCGGGCCCACGCTCCCGCCCGAGGGACTGTGCCTCATGTGGGTGCGCTACGGCGAGGGACCGTCGGCATGTGCGCCGACCTCGGGTGCACCGCCCGGCACGCCCGCGGAGGAGTAGGCGCGAGGCCGCCGGGATGCGGGCCCGGCGCCGCCGGCACCCGCGAAACCCGGGTGCCACGCGGGCGAACGGTCGACGCGCGAGAGATGGGAAGGCGGCGGATTCCCCGTGCGTGCGTGGCCGTGATGACTTCCCGTGGCCGTGATGACTTCCCCCATGCGTGCGTGGCCGTGATGACTTGGCCCCGGCTCCCGCACCCCGTGCCATGGCCGCGCCACGCCCCAGGCGCCTGTTCTGGGCAGCCGGTCGCTTTACCAGAGGCGTCGACGCGCTCATGATGGGAGCTCTCGCGAGAGCGAGTTCGCTCGGACGCTTCGGGCCCTTGATCCGCACCACTTTCCCCCAGATTGCTCAAGAGGGACACGACCGAATGAAGAGCACACGGCACGGAGGAGAGACCCGGCTGGTTCCACGGTCGGGCTGCATCTCATGCCCCCGCGGCATCGGGCTCGTCAGGATGCTCCTGGCCCTCCTGCTTCTCGGTGCGGCGACCGCCCCCCTCGCCAGCTGCGCCGGGCCAGCCAGGACCGGTCCCCAGGCGACGCAGCGCTTCGGACCTGGGAGCGTCACTGCCGAGACCGTCAATGCGAAGCTGCTTGGGTTCGCGGACGACCATGTTCTGCGCGTCATCGAGGCCACCGATGCCGTATCGGCCCAGTGCACGGACGTGGATCAGCGCTCGGTGGTCAACGCGCTGAGCCTGCGGAACGCCCAGGCCACGTTCGCCATCGCGACCAGTCCGAATCCGATCGCGGGGTTGACGGACATGGTGGTCATGGTGTCGCTGACGAAGGAGGCGATCCGACGAAGGGCAATCGACCGCACGCTATCCGAGGCGCAGAGGCTCCAGCCCGAGTCGTACCGGGTCTCGCCCGAAGCGCTCGACGGGATGTTCAGTCCCGAGGATCGCATCCTCTATCGAGCGATCTCCGACAGCGATCGAGACGTCCGAGCGCTCGCGGAGTCGGTCTTCTGGCCAGAGCAGATTGCGCAGCTCGATCGGCTGCTCGAAGAGTGGTGGGAGCGGAATCCCGACCGGCGGCTGGTCTCGCAGGTCCGGCTTCAGGACTTCGCCCGCTACCGCGGTGCGACGATGGAAGCGATCTCCCTGGGACCTCGCAACATCTTCGCGCTTCTGTACCTGGATCCGTTCGCCAGCATGGATCCCTCGGCTCGCGAGATCGCCCAGTCGCGAATGCTGGCGGAGCGCGTGACCTACCAGCTCAATCGTCTGCCGCTCCTCATCTCGATGCACGCCCGCGGCTTGTTGTACGAATCGTTGACCACGAAGGAGGTGGTCTCGCTCAGGACGACATTGGAGGAGGCCGGGCAGACCATGACCCGGCTGGCGGACGTCGCCGACCGATGGCCGGAGGATGTCGCCGCCGAACGGGAGGCCGCCCTCAGCCAGATCCGTACCGGCATCGCGGAGGAGCGTGAACGGACGCTCGCGGAGCTCGCGGATGCAGTCGGCAGCGAGCGATCGGCGGCCATCGCCGACATCGAGGCCGCCGTCGGCCGCCAGCGCGACGAGCTGCTGACCGCCATCGACGTTCGCACGGGAGCGGTGCAGGACTCGTTGTCGCGCCTGGACGACGCGCTGGTCAACGCCGAGTCGCTCAGCAGTTCCGTCCGGGACACGGCCCACTCGATCGACAACATGGATGTCGAGAACTTCCAAGCGCTCGTCGCGTCGGCCACCGACGGGGTCAAGTCGCTCGAGCGATCGCTGGCCACGATCGAGCGGTTGCTTGCACCGGAGAACGTCGATCGCGTCTTCGGCGGAAGTGGCGGCGGAAAGGACATGCTCCATTCGGCGACTGCGTCATCGCGGGATGTGGTTGATCACCTCTTTTGGCGTGGTGTTCAGCTCGCCGTGGTGGTGCTCGCCCTCTGGATCCTGGCGGTGGTGGTCGTCCGGCTGATCGGCAACTGGATTCCCTCCAAGCGACCCTAGCGGGCGCAGTCGGCAATAGGCGGACCGCTCTTCCCCACATCTTGGCCACGCACTCCTCGACCGGTTCGGCGCACGCATCTTGGCCATGCACGCATCTTGGCCATGCACTCCTCGACCGGTTCGGAGATTCTGAGATGCTCGAATCCGACGCCACGTCCATGGTCAGAGGCAGGTTCGTGCTCGGCGAACGCCCGGAGCGGCCATCGTGCGTCTTTCCGGGGCCCTCGGGCGCATGCGATCGCACCGCCGATTCGGGCCGGCGACCAGACAGAGCCTGACTGCATGTCCAACCCGATGCGGCGCTTCGTCGCCGACCGGGAGGCCGCGACTGGTCTGCTCAGCCCCTCAGCCCCTCAGCCCGAGGCCCGGGCGCCGACCGGGGCGCCGCTCCGCAGCGCCAAGAGCGCCCGCGTCGCGCCGCGCCTGGCCGCCTCTGCCGCAAGGCTCGCCGCGGTCCCGATCGCGGTCCCGTGCAGACGCGCCCGCCCGAGTGCGGCGGCAAGGGCGGCCACCGCGGCGCCGTTCGGATGCGGCTCCCGAACGAGCTCGAGCGCGGTCTCCACATCCCCGTCCAGGTCCCCATCCGGTCCCGTGCCGCCTCCTCCGGGGTCGCGGGCCTTGCCCATCGCCTCCGCCACGTCGCGCAGCCGCCGGAGGTACGCACCGAGCGTGATCGGCAGCAGCGCCGTCGGCGGCGGGGTCCGCCGCGCGGACGGTGGCGGCTGGCTCGACCGGTGGCCCGGGGCCGTCGCGATCCGGGCCGCGGCCCGCGCCGCCTCCCGCGCCGAGGCGTCGCCGAGCCCGGGCGACCGGTCCGGCGCTTCGACGGCCGCAGCGGCGGCGACCGCCTCCCGCAGGACCTCGTCGCCCGTGCCGTACGCCTCCCGCCGCGCCGGCATCGCCGGCTCGAACATCGCCTCGTCGAACGTCGCGACGAACGCCTCGAGCGACCTCGCAGGCTCCCGCCGCCCTCTCCAGTCGGGCGCCTCCGCCACCTCCCGCCAGAGCGACTTGCCCAGCCTTCGGGCGTGCTCCGCGATCGAGGTGTGGCTCGCCAGCATCGGGTCCGACGCCATCCCCGCCTTGCACGGGTTCAGGTCGATGTACGTCGCGCAGACCTGGATGCCCACCTCGTCGAGCACCCGGTAGCAGCGGAACCGCGACTCCCAGAAGGCGCCCTTCACGTCGTCCTCCTTGTTCGCCCGGCGGGCGATCGGCTCCTTGAGCTCCTTCATGAACCAGGAGAGCGAGGAGAGCCGCTCCCGGCGGCCGGCGATCTCGAAGGGGTTCGCCAGAAGCCGCAGCACCTCCTCGGGCTGGGGTGGGGCGTCCGCCGGAATGCCGAGCCGCTTCCGCACCTTGACCGGCGGACGCACCATGATCCAGCGGTAGGCGACCTCGGCGTCGGACCAGTGGTCGACGACCTCGGGAAGGGTGCGGAGGAGGACGTGGAAGTGGTTGCTCATCACGGCGAGGGAGACGCAGTCGATGGCGAACGAGGAAGTCAGGAGGCGCAGCCGCGCCACCATCCAGTCGCGGCGGTGGTCGTCGGCCACGGCGCCGTCGGGCCCGGGCGCAAGGAGGTAGCCGCGTCGGACGCAGCGGGAGAGGCAGTGGTACAGCCCCGAGACGGACTCGTCGACGGTCTTCGAGCGCGGAACGGCCATGGCAAGGACCCCCCGGTGCCCGGAGCGCGCCTCGCGCGGCGGGCGCGGCCACCGCGCCGGCTGAGCGCCGATCGGCGGTCGGTCGCGTGCGCGACGCACGGCTCGGGCTGTGCTGTGCCGGTCCGCCGCGGCGTGCCGCAGGCGGATCGACGGACCCCGGAACGATCGCTCGCCACCCTGGTAGCGGCGGCCGAGCGGGAGTGTAGCCGAAGAATTCTGCGGATCGGCGATGAGGGTGGAATCACCGCACGAGTGCGTGGCCGCGCTTGCCGCCGTGCGTGGCCGCGCCGTGCGTG
>JAGQOG010000299.1 GCA_020427695.1 Phycisphaerales bacterium | reverse complement strand
GTTCGGCCCCACGGCACGTGGGTTGCATCCGGTTGCGGCGACCGCCGTTCTGCCAAGGGCAAGGAGTGCCGTGTGCGTGAACCGCTTCGAGTTGTTGTCCAACACGTTCTGAGTCGCGCTCGGCATGAGACCGGCCCGACCTTGGCCGGTGCGGCACCCAACCGCCTCGAACGGCTTGCCGCCGAAGTGGTGCGGGTGTCGCACGTCGCCGCGGCGCTCCACGGGGCACTGGCCGCCGAGGAACTCCGCCAAGCCGGGATTCCGGTCACGACCGCCAGGGGGCCCGGCGCCGAGGTGTCGTCATGAACTACGGGTTCTACCTCTCCGCGTCGGGCATGCTCAACGCGATGCACCGGATGGAGGTCTCGGCCACGAATCTCGCCAACGTCGAGACGACCGGCTACAAGCCGGACACGACGTTCGTCCGTCAGCGCGATCCCGAGCGGATCGAAAGCAACGCGCCGATCGAGCCGCAGGAGCTGCTCGAGCGTCTTGGTGGCGGCGTCCTGGCCTCGGCAACGGGCGTCGATCTCACGCAGGGCGATCTGAAGCAGACCGACAATCCGCTCGACATCGCACTGCGCGGGAAGGGGTTCTTTGCCGTGCGCTCCCCTCAGGGCGATCCCGCCCTCACCCGCGATGGGCGACTCACGATGGCAGCGGACGGGACCTTGGTGCAGACCGCAACCGGCCTGCCCATGCTCGACCGGCGGAATCGTCCCATCACGCTGGACCCGACCGCCGCGGTCGGGATCCTGCGCGACGGCAGCGTCGTGCAGCGGGGAGAAGCGGTCGCCCGGCTCAACGTGGTGGTCCCCGCGGATCCGGCTCGGCTCCAGAAGCGCGGCGACGGGATGATCGCCTACACCGGCAAGCTCACCGCCTCTTCCGCCGACGTGATCGCGGGCTCCACCGAGTCGAGCGCCGTGGATCCGGTGCTGGCCATCAACGCCATGATGGCCGCGAACCGCGCGGTTGGCGCCAACAGCAAACTCCTTCAGTTCCAGGACCGCGCCATGCAGCAGGCGATCGCCGTGCTCGGCAAGGTCGCCTGATCCGCTCACCACCAGGACCGAATTCCCATGGCCTTCATCGCCCTCAACACCTCCGCCACCGGCCTCAGCGCGCTCAGCACGTCCCTCGATGTCATCGCGAACAACCTCGCGAACGTCAACACGGTGGGATTCAAGCAGAGCCGGGTGAACTTCGAGGACCTGCTCTACATCGAGCGCGCCCAGCCCGGCGGGGAGAACGCGCTGGGCCAGGAACGCCCGATCGGGCTCTCCGTCGGCCTTGGCGTGCAGGTCTCGGGAACGCAACTCAACTTCCAGGAAGGCCCCGCGCAACAGACGGGCATGCCGCTCGACCTCCTCATCGAGGGCGAGGGCTTCTTCCAGGTCGAGATCGATCCCGAGATCGGCGACGGCATCGGCTACACGCGGGCGGGGAACTTCACCCTGAACTCCCAGGGCGAGATCGTTCTCGCGAACGCGCAGGGCAACCGGCTCCATCCCGACATCACGGTTCCCGAGGACGCGCTGACCGTGCAGGTGAATACCGACGGCAGCGTGTGGATCACCACCACGGGTTCGATCGACCAGCAGCAGATCGGCACGCTCGAGATCTCCCGCTTCATCAACCCGTCCGGCCTGCAGCAGATCGGCGACACGCTCTTCGTTCCGACCTCCGCCTCCGGCGAGCCGATCAACGGCGAGCCCGGCCAGGCCGGCCTTGGGCTCATCCACCAGGGGTTCCTGGAGGGATCGAACGTGGATCCGGTCGTCGAGCTGGTGAACCTCATCCGCACGCAACGCGCCTTCGAGCTCAACAGCCAGGCGATCCAAGCCACGAACGAGACGCTTCAGAACATCTCCAACCTCGCCCGGGCGTAACCGTCGCCGGAGCGCACAATCGCCGAGAGCCTCGCACCATGAACACGACCCTCCGATCCGCCCTCATCCTCGCCGCCACCGCCGTCCTCGGCACGAGCAGCGCCGCCGACACCATCCGTCTGCGCGGCTCCGTTCGCCTGGATTCCCGCGCGACCGAGATCCGTCTGGCCGACGTCGCCGAGATCGAAGGGCCCGAGGCCACACGCTTGGGCACCGTCGTGGTCGGCACCGTCGAGGATCCGTCCCAGGCGATCGAGATCCGAATCGCCGACGTCCGAAGCCGGCTCGACGCCGCCGGCGCCAACTGGGCGCTCGTGAACCTGTGCGGACGCAACGCGACCGTGCGCCCGCGCCTCTCGGCCGGCGTGTCCGCACCCCGGCCCATGGACGGACTCTCGATCGCGTCCGCCGCGCCGCCGGCTCCGACCGCCGCGATTGCGCCGCCCAAGGCGGCGGACCCCGTGCTGGCCGCGTCGATCGCCGATGCGACCTCGCTCCGTGGCACGATCGCGGCCATCATCGCGGGCGAGCTCGTGGTCGGACCCGAACGCTTGCGGATGACCTTCGACTGCGCGGAGCCGTCGCTGCTCGACGCCCTGCCCGAGGGCGCCCGCGCCGAGGCGGAGCTGCTCGGCAACTGCACCAGCGAACGGGTGGCGTTCAACGTGCGACTGTGGATCGACGGCAGGATCGTGCGCACCATCGCCGTGGGTGTGCGACCGGAGGTCCAGGTCGAGCTGGCCCGGGCCGTGCGCGAACTCCCGCGGGGAGCGACGATCGGCGAGGACGACCTCGCCACCGAGGCGACGTGGGCCAGCCCGCCGCAACTTGCCGCGGCGCT
>JAGQOG010000298.1 GCA_020427695.1 Phycisphaerales bacterium | reverse complement strand
CCCGATGGAAGTGGGGGCACCGCGACGCGCCTCGTCGGCGCAGTTCGTGGTGGATCGCGCGACCGGTGCGCAAGCGGCCATGCGCGAGGCGATGGATCCGGCGAACCAGTCGCTCGCCGAAGCGCTGCGCCTCAGCTTCCGCGTCCTCCAGGTCGTGATCGTGATCCTGATCGCGCTCTTCCTCTTCTCGGGATTCCAGACCGTGCAGGAGGGCTACACCGGCGTGCGCACGCTGTTCGGGCGGATCTACGGCGCGGCGGGCGACGAGCAGATCGCGCCCGGCCCGACGCTCTTCTGGCCGTATCCCGTCGGCGAGATCGTGACCGTGCAGGCCCGGCGCTCGGTGGATCTCTCCAAGGCGTTCTGGCCGAGCTTCAACCGGCAGGACATGACGCTCGAGCAGGCCACCGACCGGGCCGACGTGTCGCAGCCCATTCGCCCGGGCACGGGGGGCTTGGGCGACGGCTCGCTCCTGACCGCGGACGGCGATCTCGCGCATGTGAAGATCCTGGCCGAGTACACCGTGGAGGACGCGGTCGGCTTCCTCGACAACGTGGATCCCGCCACCATCGACCAGATCGTTCGCATGGCGCTTCAACGCGGCATGGTTCACACGGCGGCGGCCTTCACCTTGAACGAGCTGGTGGAGCTCCGAGCCGAGCCGGCCGCGATGCTGCGCGAGAAGGCGCAGGCGATCCTCGACGACCAGCTCATCGGTGCCGGCACCAACGCCGCCGGACGCACCCGCACGGGCGTGAAGCTGTCGGACGTGCAGATCAGCGCCCGCACCGCGCCGCTCGCCATCCGCAAGGCGTATGCCCAGGTGCAGAACGCCCGCGAGGACGCCAAGACGGCGGTCGAGATGGCGCGGCAGGAGGCGCAGAAGATCCTCAACGGCGCCGCGGGACCGAACTTCGCCGAGGTCAGCGGGCAGATCGACGCGTACGAGCTGGCCTTGGACGCCGATCGTGCCGACGCCCCCGCCATGCTGGTCGCGCTGGGCGACCTGCTCGACAGCGAACGCGTCTCGGGGGAGGCGGCGCGGATCGTGAGTCGGGCCCGGGCGTACCAGGCCCAGGTGGATGCGACGCTGGGCAGCGACGCCCAGCGCTTCGCGAGCCTGCTCCCCGCCTACCGGGAGAACCCCGAGCTGCTCGTGCGGAACCTCTGGCTCCAAACGTACACCGCCGTCCTGGCGAACGAATTCGCGGAGGTGTTCTCGATGCCGTGGAACCTCGGGAGCATCGGCGTCAACGTCGAGAGCTCGCCGGAGATGATGCAGGCGCGGCGCCGCGGCGACATGGACCGCAAGAAGCAGGAAGCCGCCGGCCTCTCGGCGATGGAAGGGCCGTACCTGCTGCGTGGCCGCGACATCGTGTACGACAAGGCGGGTCGGCGCCTCAACGAGGCGGGCGACACGGGATTCGGCAAGGAACGCTGACCGACGACGTCGCCCGTCCCCTCGACGCCGGCTCGCGATCGCAACGAGAACCAGGAACCCGCTCATGCGCGAAGACCACACCCGCCAGAACATCGTCGAGGCCGTCGGCCTCACTCGCGTGTTCCGCGACTTCTGGATGCGGCAGAAGGCGAGGGCGGTGGACGGCATCGACTTCGTGATCCGGCAGCACGAGATCTTCGGCCTCCTCGGGCCCAACGGGAGCGGCAAGAGCACGACGATCAAGATGATCCTCGGTCTCCTGAACGTCACCTCGGGCCGACTCAGCGTGTTCGGGAAGCCGCCGACCGACGTCGGCGTGAAGCGGCGCATCGGCTACCTCCCCGAGGAGTCGTACATGTACCGGTTCCTCAACGCGCGGGAGACGCTCGACTACTACGGCAAGCTCTTCGGCCTCGATGCCCGTCGCCGCCGCCAGCGCACCGACGAGCTGCTGGAGATGGTGGGCCTGGCCCAGGTGGCCCACCGTCCGGTCGGCGAGTACTCCAAGGGCATGACACGGCGCATCGGCCTCGCCCAGGCCCTGATCAACGATCCGGAGCTCCTCATCCTCGACGAGCCGACCTCGGGACTCGACCCGATCGGGACGCGGCAGGTGAAGGACCTCCTGCTCGAGCTGGGGCGACGCGGCAAGACCATCCTCCTCTCGTCGCACCTGCTCTCCGACGTCGAGGACGTCTGCGATCGCATGGTCATCCTCTACGGCGGGAAGATCCGGGCCCAGGGCACGGCGGAGGAGCTGCTCCGCGACACCCGGAAGACCGTGCTCTGCACCGATCGCCTCTCGCCGACGACGGTCGAGGCGCTCGAAGGCACGCTGGAACGCGTCGAGGGCAAGCGGTTCCAGAGCGTGGAGGCGCCGCGCCAGCGCCTCGAGGATCTCTTCATGGAGATCGTCGAGCAGGCGCGTCAGGAGCAGGTGGCGACCGCCGGCGCCCAGCACGGCGGGCGCACCGCGAGGTTCCTTCTCGGCGACGAGGGCGAAGGCGCCGGACTCATCGACGCGCTGGTGCGCGAGGAGCCCGCGGCGCCGGTGGCCCGCGTCCAGGCCCCGAAGGCGCCGGCCACCGCCGCGCCGAAGCGCGACGAGGTGCTGGAGGAGCTGCTGGAGCCGGAGGCGGAGAAGAAGCCGGCGCCTCGGACGGCCCCGCCGTCCGCCGCGCCGCCGGCAGCTGGTCGTGGCGAGGGCAGTGGGGGCGCGACGCGTCCCGCACCGGCCCCGCCTCCCAAGGCCCCGAGCGAGGTCGACGAATCGGTGATCGACTCGCTCATCGACGAGGGTGACTCCGAGCGGGGTCGGGGCGGTCGCGCGTGAGTCCGTTCACCGTCATCTACCGGAAGCTCGACCGGCTGCAACAGCGCCGTGGCGTTCGCATCCTGCTCTCGATCGTCGCCGCCGCCGCGTGCCTCGGCGTGTTTCTTCCCCTGGCGCAATCGGCCTCGTCGTTGCAGTCGCAACGACAGGCGTTGGCCAAGGCCATGGCGGACCAGAACATCAACCGGCGCGATCCCCAGGCGGTGTCCATCAAGGAGTCGGGGATCGTCACGGTGAACGGCCGCGACTACGGCGGAGAGCAGATCAAGCGCCTCGCGGACGTGGTCTTCGATCCATCGGGCGACCTGGTCGCGGTCGATCGCCTCATCGAGATCATGCTCGCCGACCAGGTGCCCGGCTGGGCGCCGCAGTTCCTCCTCGAGCAGCCGCGCACGGTGATCCTGGTGATGGCGCTGTGTCTGGTGTGGCTCGAGGCCATCATCTGGCTCGGACTCTCCGTCCCGTTCGCCGGAACGGTGCTGGGTACCGCCCTTGCAGGTCTTCCGTTCTTCCTCTGGGGGAGCATCGGCGGCCTGGTGTCGGTCGCCGGCATCGGTCTGCTCACCTTCACCTTCGTCCTGCTCGTGCGGCTGCTCCTCATGGCCCTGCGCTGGCCGGCCCAGCCGATTGCGGTGGCCCACACGCTGGTCAAGGAGGCGACCCGGCTCAACATCTCGCTCGCCTTCATCGTGCTGCTGCTGCTGGCGCTGCCGCTCATTCCGCTTTGGATCGACCCCAGCCAGCCGCTCCGCTACCAGCTCCAGACGTTCATCAGCCGAAGCCTCAATCTCACCTTCGTGCTGGCGGCCTGCATGACGCTGCTGCTCTCCTGCGCCACGGTGGCCTTCGAGATCCGGGACCGCCAGATCTGGCAGCTCATGACCAAGCCCGTGAGCCGCCTGGGCTACCTCTTCGGCAAGTTCCTCGGGGTGGTCTTGCTCGATCTTCTGCTGCTCGTGATCGCCGGCGTCTCGATCTTTCTGTTCGTCCAGTACCTGCGGACGCGACCGACCTCGGACATCCTCGACGCGCAGGCGGTCCAGGCGGAGGTGCTTACGGCGCGGGCGGGCGCCTTCCCGGAGTACACGCGGCTGAACCGGGAGCAGCTCATCGCGACGGTGGACGAGGAGATCCGCAACGATCCGGTGCTCGAGAAGGAGATCGACGACGGCGTCCGGAACGAGCGGGAAGTGAAGCGGGAGCTCGCGGTCAAGGCGCAAGTCGAGTACCTGCGGAAGCAGCGGGTGATCCCCCCCGGCGAGAAGCGCACGTTCACCTTCCGCGGACTCGGACCCGCGAAGCGCTCGGCGGTGCCGCTCACGCTCCGCTACATGTTCTACGCCGGCCGCTCGGATTCCCACGAGAAGCTGCCGGTGGTCTTCGACTTCGGCGAAGTGGCGATCCAACGGCTGTTCGTTCCGGTGCAGGCGCACGTGCTGACCGTTTCCCCGGAGGTGATCAGGGACGACGGCACGGTGGAGCTGTCGATCTACAACGTCTACTTCGAGGGCGACCAGACCTTCGCCGGTCCCTACGACATCAACTTCGATGCCAAGGACTTCGAGCTGCTCTATCGCGTTTCCGACTTCGAGTCGAACTTCCTGCGGGCGATGATCGTGCAATGGCTGCGGCTGGCGTTCCTCGCCATGCTCGGCGTCGCGGCGGCCACGTTCCTCAGCTTCCCGGTCGCGTGCATCCTCTCCTTCTCCATCTTCCTCATCGCGAGCATGGCGCCGTTCCTGGCCGAGAGCCTGGAGTACTGGTCGGCCGACGACGCCGCCCGCGGCGCGGTGCTGATCATCGCCAGCGCCTCGGAGTGGCTCTTGCGCTCGTTCAGCAGCGTGCGGCCCACCCAACTGCTGGTCGAGGGGCGTCTGGTGTCCTGGGGGGCGGTGATCCGCACGCTCCTGGTGCTCGGCCTCGCCTGGTCCGGGCTGGCCCTCGTCATCGGCTATCTGGCCTTCCGCCGCAAGGAACTGGCGATCTACAGCGGCCAGGGGTGAGTCCCGGCGCGAACCTTCTCCCTTCCTTCCACGTTCCACTTCCATGAGCCGAGCCCGACTGATCCAGATGCTGGCCGTGACGACGATGATCGTCGGCTTCGTGCTCGGCGGCTCCATGCTCCCGTCGATCGTGCGCCAGAGCGAGGCGGACGGCCTCCGCTACACCGACGTCGCGGTGGAGGGCGCGCCGCCGATCGTGCAGCTCGGCACGGCGATCGGCGCGTTGCGCGGCATCATCGTCGACTACCTGTGGATCAAGGTCAACGCCATGAAGCAGAAGGGTCTCTTCTACGAGATCATGGCCGACTCGGACCTGATCACGAAGCTCCAGCCGCGCTTCGCGGAAGTCTGGGGCTTCAACGGCCACAACATGGCCTACAACGTCTCCGTCCTCACCAACAACCCGGAGGAGCGGTGGGAGTGGGTGAAGGCCGGCATCAACCTCGTTCGCGACAAGGGACTCCGCTACAACCCCAACGACGTCTCCCTCAACAAGGAGCTGGCGTTCTGGTTCGCGCACAAGATCGACGGCATCGCCGACGACGCGCACTTCTACTACAAGCGGGAGTTCGCCCGCGAGTGGCATCTCCTGCTCGGCACGCCGCCCTACCTGTGGGAGGACCGGATCGACTGGATCAAGCGGATCGCCGACGCCCCCGACACGCTCGACGAGGCGATCAACGGTCGTCCGGCGATCGTGGTGCCCACGGCGGTGCTCGAGGCCGCGATCGAGTCCATCCAGGCGGTTGACGAGGCACAGCGCAAGCTGGGCCGCCGCGCCGGAATCGACCAGGCGGTGGACGCGGTGCGGGGGATCGTGGGGAAGGAGCCGGTGTCCGACTTCGCCCGCAAGGAGATCGTCCGCCTGGTGCAGACGTCCGACGATCCCGACTCCGCCATCGCGGCCCTGCAGCGGGTGGTGGCGGCGGACGGCGAGCTGCGCCCGGGCTTCAAGGGCGAGCCCAAGGTGAAGGAGCTCGTCGAGCGGCTGAAGAAGGACTTCAGCCCCTTCGACGCCCGCTTCCGCTTCGCGCTCGACGGCAACTTCCTGCGGGCTCTGGGCCAGTGGCTCGCCATCCAGGACTCCGCCTACGCCAAGCTGCTGGGGCTCGAGCAGCGGTTCCTCGCCAACGACCCGATCTTCCGGGTGTTCGAGGAGACGGGGAAGGACCCCGAGTACGCCGATGCGTGGCGGGTGCTGGTGGCGCACCTGCGCCGGCGCGTGCTGCTCGACGAGTACAACATGGACCCGCAGCTCATGTACGAGTTCACGCGGGACCTCGGCCCGATCGACTGGCGTCATCCGCAGGCCCACGCGCTCTACTGGGCGCGGCGGGGCCAGAAGTTCGGCGAGCGCCGGTACGACAACGAGGACGACGTCTACAAGATCGTCAACAACGACCGCCTTCAGATCCAGGCCATGCAGGCCCTCTCCCGCTCCGGCCTCATGAGCGTGGATCCCTTCTCCAACGACAACCCGGGGCGGCTGAACGATCCCCGCTGGATCCGCACGGTGGACCGCTACTTCCGGGTGCTCTACACCAAGCACTACGAGACCCGCGGCGCCGGCGGCGACACCTTCACGCACTTCCACGAGAACTTCATGAGCTCCGCGGTGCGCGAGCTCTACCGCGCGGGCGAGCTCGAGGCGGCGCAGGAGATCCTGAACGAGCTCGACCATCTCTACGGATCCGGCGGGCTCATCCCCAACGCGAAGTACAAGGCGCCGCTCGACGTCTTCGTGCGCGACCAGACCTACGGCGAGTACGAGATGCAGCCCGACGTGGCCCGGTCGGACGTCTACTCCGCGCTCCAGCGGGGCTTCCGCGAGGGGCTGCTCAACAACCGGCCCGAGGTGCTGCGCGACGCGATCAAGTTCGCCACCGACGTGACGGAGTACTTCCAGTCGAGCAAGTACTCGGACTTCGTGAACAAGTTCGGCGAGGCCCGGATCGGGTCGCTCCTCGGCGACCTGCGCTCCAGCGTGCGGGAGGTCTTCACCCGCCTCATGCTGGACGGTTCGCTGCCGCTGATCGACCGGCTGACGATCTACAACCGGTCGAAGGAGGACCTCCGGCAGCTCGTCTACGACGAGGTCAAGCCGCAGCTTGAGACGGAGCTCCAGAACAGCCCGCTGGCCAAGACGCTCGAGATCACCCAGGTGCTCCCCGAGCCCCCCGGCATGGAGGCGTACCGGGCAAAGCTCGCGGCCGAGCGGGCCCGCGAAGCGGAGCAGGGCGGCGGCCAGAGCGAGTTCGAGGCCAAGTAGGCGCCTTGGGAACAGCGCGTGGTCGCGATGCCCAGGCTCAGACCGTCGCTGCGCTCCGCACCGGGTTGCGCACGCGGCCCACGCCCTCGATGGCGACCTCCACCACGTCGCCTTCGCGCAGGAAGCGCGGCGGTGTGCGCCCGGCGCCGACGCCGCTTGGCGTGCCGGTGAGGATGACCGTTCCGGCGAGGAGGGTGGTGCCGCGCGAGAGTTCGGCCACCAGTTCGGCGACCGCGAAGATCATGTTGGCGGTGGTGTCGTCCTGCACGACGTCACCGTTCAGTCGAGTCACCAGGCGCAGCGCCTGCGGATCGGGCACCTGTGCCGCCGGCACCACGGGACCGATCGGGCAGAAGGTGTCGAAGCTCTTCCCGCGGCAGAACTGTCCCCCGGAGCCCTGCTTCTGCCACCAGCGGGCGCTGACGTCGTTGGCGGCGGCATAGCCGGCGATCACGTTGTGCGCTTCGTCCGCGGCCAGGTCGCGGCAGTCGCGCCCGATCACCACGGCAAGCTCGCCCTCGTAGTCCACCTGCTCCTCGCCTGCGCCGACCGGTTCGCGGCAGATCGCCGGAATCACGATCGGCTCGCCGTCGCGGATCACGGCGGCCGGGTTCTTCATGAACACCAGGGGCCGGTCGGGGACGGCGTTGCCGAGCTCCTTGGCGTGCTCGGCATAGTTGCGTCCGATGGCGAGGATGGCGGGCGGGAGGGCGTCCGCGCGGGGCGAAGCGGGAAACGAGATGGTCATGGTCGAGAGCGTAGCTCGGATGGCGGATCCTGCGACGGCGCCGCATCGGCGCGAGACGGCGGCACCGGATCGTCGCCGCAGCCACCCCACGGATGGCAGCGTCCGAGCCGTCGAACCGCGAGCATGGTGCCTCGCCACGCCCCGTGAATCTCGAGCGCCTCGATGGCGTAGACCGAGCACGACGGCGAGTAGCGGCATTGCCCGCCGAGCAGGGGGGCGAGGATTCGTTGGTAGCCCCTGACCAGAGCGATCAGCGCCGAGGCGGTCCAACCGGGCGTGGGACGGGCGGCACCCATGAAGTGAGAGGATAGTCGGGGCGATGTCAGGCGCGTGCGCGCCGAGGGTGCCACGCGCCGAGGGTGCCACGGACTTCCAGGCCGTGCGGAGATGCGAGAAGCGTGCAACACGGACAAGAT
>JAGQOG010000019.1 GCA_020427695.1 Phycisphaerales bacterium | reverse complement strand
GTATCAGGTATCAGGTATCAGCAGCCGCGTGCGACGATCCGACGTCGTTGTGACTCTTCAGAACTGTTGCGGGTCGACGTGCGCAGCATGTCGGCCCGCCGAACGTTCGGGCGCCAACGACACGTCGCACGCGCCCGAACGACCACCGGCCCTGATAACTGATCCCTGATCCCCGGTCGCCCTACCCCGCTGCGGTCCCGCCTGCCACCAGCTGCTCCCCTGCGATGCGCCGATACAACTCGCAGCTCTGAAGGAGTTCGCCGTGCGTGCCGTCGCCCACGACGCGGCCCTGGTCCATGACGACGATCCGGTCCGACGCCAGCACCGTGGACAGCCGGTGCGCGATGACGAGGACCGTCCGACCGCGCCGGAATTCCTCGATCGCGGCGTTGATCTGGCGTTCGCTCTCGGCGTCGATCTGGCTGGTGGCCTCGTCCAGGATCAGGATCGCCGGATCGCGGAGGATGGCGCGAGCGATGGAGAGCCGCTGCCGCTGGCCGCCCGAGAGCGACGCGCCTTGTTCGGCCAGGACCGTGTCGTAGCCGTCCCGAAGCTCCCGCACGAAGGCGTCGGCGTGGGCCAGTTCGGCAGCGTGAACGATGTCCGCCCGCGTCGCCCCCGTCACGCCGAAGGCGATGTTCGATGCCACCGAGCCCCGGAAGAGCGTCGTCTCCTGGGTCACGACGCCGATCTGGCGCCGCACCGACGACAGTCGGGCCCCCAGGATGTCGCGCCCATCCACCCGCACCACGCCCGCCGTCGGCTCCAGCAGGCGGGGAAGCAGGCTCATGAGCGTCGTCTTCCCGCAGCCGTTCGGGCCGACGAGCGCGACCATCTCGCCATGCCGAATGTGGAGATCGACGCCCCGCAGGGCGTCCTCGCTTGCGCCGGGGTAGCGGTAGCGCACGCCCTCGAAGTCGATGCGCTCCCGGTGGCGCGGAAGCCAATCACCGCGCCGAGGATCGGCCTCCGGCGCCTCGACGAGAAACGACTCCAACCGGGCCGCGGGCGCCGCCGCCGCCTGGATCTCGTTCACCAGACCCGCCAGCGGCTTGAACGACCCGCCGGCGACAGCCAGCGCACCGAGCGCGAGCACGAACGACTCGAAGGCCAGGCGTCCCGCCAGGATCTCGCGCGCGGCGAAGATCGCCAGGCCCGCCACCGCGAAGACCGCCAGCGCTTCAACGAGCGGACCCGACAGCGCACGGGCGGTGCGCACCCGCAGCTCGCCCGCCACGACCGCCCGATTCGCCCGTCGAAAGCGCGATTGGACAATGCGTTCGCCACGGGACGCCTTCACCGACCGAAGTCCCTGGAGCGATTCGGTGGCCACCCGGAGGAGATCCTCCTGGGCCTCGAGCGCCCCGCGGGTGCCCCGACGGATGCGCTTGCCGAGCTTCCGCAGGAGAATCGCCAGGGGCGGGGCGGTGATCATGGCCGCGGCCGTCAGCCGCCAGTCGATCACCAGCGCCGCCGCGAACGCCGCGAGCCCCTTGGTCACCTGGGCGATCGCCCGGCTGCTCAAGGTCATGAAGCCGCGCTGGAGTTCGACCGTGTCCCGAATGATCCGCGCGACGAACTCCGCCGGTCCCCGCGTGACGACCGTGCGCAGCGGGAGATGGATCGCCGCGCGGAAGGCCTCCTGCCGGATGCGGGCGGCGGTTCGGGTCGACACCGTCACGGCCAGGAACTCGTGCAGGAAGTTCGCCGTGGCGCCGACCACGGTCAGGGCCAGCAGACCTCCGATGACCAGCACCACGCCCCGGAACGGATCGACGGGAATCTCGGCGATCAGCCAGGTCGGGATGGCAAGAACGGGTCCCGAGGCGTTGTACGCCAGGGCCTGGGATCGGAGGTCCGAGCCCTCGCCGCCGGTCAGGATGATCTTGAGCATCGGACCCAGGCTGACGAGCCCGACACCGAGCCCGCCTGCAGAGATGAACGCGAACACGAGGGCAGCCGTCAAGGTGACCCGCTCGCGGAGCATCTGCTTGGCTAGTCGCCAGAAGGCCTTCACGGTCGCAGTGTACTGGCCCTCGCCGGGGGACCGTCGGGTGCGCCTCGAACGCGCTCGAGATCGTTCCAGAAGCCGGGGTAGCTCTTGGCCACGCACTCGGGATCGCGGATGGCGATGCCCGGCCGCGCCAGCCCGAGCACCGCGAAGGCCATCGCCATTCGATGGTCGCGATACGTCTCGATCTCGACCGGCGTCGTGTCGGCCCAACGGGGATCGATCGAGAGGGCGTCGTCCGTGGTGCTGGCGTCGCAGCCGATCCGCCGAAGCTCGGTGGCCAGCGCCGTCAAGCGATCGGACTCCTTCACCCGAAGGGTGCGAAGTCCGCGGAGCCGGGTGGGTCCCTGGGCTCGGCTGGCCATGGCCGCGACCGCCAGCGCACCGTCGGGCATGGTGGAGAGGTCCTCCTCGACGCCGCGCAGCACTGGCGGACCGAAGATCGTCACGCCGTCGCCGTGGCGCACCCAATCGGCCCCGGCGTGGCGCAGCACTTCCAGCATGCCGATGTCCGGTTGGGCGGAGGATGGATCGACGCCCTCGATCCACACCTCCGAGTCGGGCACGAGCGCACCGGCGGCCAGCCAATACACGGCGCTGCTCGCATCCGCCTCGATCGGCACGTCGCGGCCGTCGATCGGGGTTGGCATCACCCGGTCGGAACGCGGGCCGATCCAGCGCTCGTCGCGCACCTCGGCTCCGAACCGGCGCATGGTGCTGCGGGTGAGCGCGATGTACGACGGGCTCGTCACCGTGCCGGCGTAGCGCACGACGACGCCGTCGGGCAGGAACGGCCCAATGAGGAGGAGTGCCGAGATGAACTGGCTCGACGCGGTCTCCCCCACCTCGACGGCGCCGCCCCGCATCGCCGAGGACGGCGTCACCTCGACGGGAAGGCGTCCCTCCGCCTCGACGTAGCGGATGCGGGCGCCGAGTTGCCGCAGGAGCTCGACACCCTCCGCGACCGGTCGCTCGCGCATGCGCGGGCTCCCGTCCACGACGACCGGAGCTGCGGCGAGGCACGCGGCGGCGATCATGAACCGCGTCGGCGTTCCCCCGTCGCCGAGATCGATGCGCCCGCCGAGCGGCAGGCGACCGCCGCAACCGGAGACGACGAGGTCGTCCCCGGACCACCGGGAGCGCACGCCAAGCGTGTTGAGGGCCGCGAGCAGTCGATCGGTGTCGTCGGAGCGGAGCGGCGAGCGCAACCGACTTTCACCACGGGCCAGCGCGGCGAGGAGATACGTGCGACAGGTGAGCGACTTGCTGCCCGGCGGACGGACCCGTCCCCTCAGCGGAGCGTGGGCTGGAGCAACCGGATAAGGATCGGGGGTGCCGCTCATTCGCCGCGGACGGTGCCTTCACGGCGGAAGACGGCCACCACATCCTCGATCGGGATCACGAAGAGACGGTTGTCGCCTTCGAAGTCGACGGGGATGCTGTGCTTGGGATTGAACAGGACCTTGTCGTACTGGCGGATGGGGTAGTTGGGATCGTTGCCGACCTCGGCGCTCACCGCGACCACGCGACCGGTCAGCGTGGGGATCTCGACCTTGTCCGGCAGGTGGATGCCGACCTTGGTGACCTTCTTGTCCTCGTCCTTCCGGATGAGAACACGCTTGCCGATGGGCTCGACCGTCTCGATCGATGCGGTGCGAGGCGACGCCTTGGACATGCCGCCATCGTAGATCACCGCCGCCCTCGGGGCACGATGCTTCCGGCGGTCATCCGAAACGGAGTCGGTCGCCCGCTACACTCCCCGCCATGCGACGCCTGGCGACCCTGATCCGCGACATCCCCGACTTCCCGAAGCCGGGAATCGTCTTCAAGGACATTACCCCGCTCTTGGCCGACGCCGGCGGACTGGCCCTTGCGGTCGAGCTGATGGCCAATCCGTACCGCAACGACGGGATCGATCTGGTGGTCGGTGCCGAGAGCCGGGGCTTCATCTTCGGCACCGCTGTCGCCCAGGCCCTCAGTTGCGGCTTCATCCCGGTGCGCAAGCCCGGCAAGCTGCCGGCGGAGCGACTGAGCGTGACCTACCAGCTCGAGTACGGCAGCGACACCCTGGAGATCCACGCCGACGCGATCGGCTCGAGCCAGCGGGTGCTCATGGTGGACGATCTCTTGGCGACGGGCGGAACCATGAAGGCGTGCTGCGACCTCGTCGAACGGCTCGGCGCGACGATCGCCGGGGTCTCGGTGCTCATCGAGTTGGAGTTCCTGGCGGGCCGCCGGGTCCTGGCGCCCCGTCGGATCGAGTCGGTGTTGAGGTACTAGGGGGAGGCATCGAGGCATCAAGGGATCGAGGCATCGAGGGGCGAGGGGGCGAGGGACGGGTTCTGTGAACCCGGGGTGTAGGGGGCAGGCGGTTCACCTTGGGGGACCGGTGCCGTATCCTGTAGGGTCCGACGGCCTCGGGGGGCGATGCCGCTTGCCGCGAGGCGCCGGACCGTGTTCCGATCCCCTGTGGGCTCGCGAATCATTCCGCTTCCCCGAACCTCGGCCGCGGCCCCGCCGCCGCCCGAAGGAACAGGATTCAGCCATGACCACCGCCAGCACTCCCCGCACCTCGCCGGCCACCTCCTCCCAGACCGATCCCCTTCAGCTGATCGATGTCGATCACGTCCGGTTCTACGTCGGCAACGCCAAGCAGGCGACGTACTTCTACGCCTCGTGCTTCGGGTTCCAGTTCGAGCAGATGGCCGACCTGACGACCGGCAGCCGCGACGCCGCCCACGCCCTCATGACGCAGGGCAACATCCGGCTCGTCCTCACGACCGGCCTCTCCGCCGAGCATCCGTCCATGAAGCACATCGCCCACTACGGCGATGGCGTGAAGGACGTGGCGTTCACCGTCTTCGACGCGACCGCCGCGTACGACCGGGCGATCAAGAACGGTGCGGAAAGCGCCTACGAGCCCGTCGAGACGAAGGACGAGCACGGAACCGTGGTGAGCGCGGGCATCAAGACCTACGGCGAGGTCATCCACTCCTTCGTGTCGCGCCACGGCGAGTACGAGCTTGCGAACGTGAAGAAGGGCGGCCGCTTCATGCCCCTCTTCGAGAAGGTCAAGTCGTTCGCGCTCAACGATCACAACCGCAAGCACCCGTGCGGTCTGAAGTTCGTCGATCACCTCGTGGGCAACGTCGGCCTCGGCAAGATGAACCACTGGGTGGCCTGGTACGAGAACGTCCTCGAGTTCAAGCTCTTCAAGCACTTCGACGACAAGGACATCTCGACCGAGTACTCCGCCCTGATGAGCAAGGTGATGGCGAGCGGCAACAACCTGATCAAGATGCCGATCAACGAGCCGGCCCACGGCAAGCGCAAGAGCCAGGTGCAGGAGTACCTGGACTACACCGAGCAGGTGCCGGGCGTACAGCACCTGGCCCTGCGCACCGACGACGAGCTGCACTCGATCGCCGAGCTGCGCCGCCGGGGCGTGGACTTCCTGACCATCCCCGAGGCCTACTACGGCCAGGTCTGGGAGCGGGTGAACACCATGCTCAAGGCCCACGGCCACGACGTCGTCAAGGAGGACCACGAGAAGGTGAAGGATCTCGGGATCCTGGTGGACTCCGACGACGAGGGCTACCTGCTCCAGCTCTTCACCAAGCCGCTTCAGGATCGTCCGACGCTCTTCTTCGAGATCATCTGCCGTCGCGGCTCGCAGAGCTTCGGCAAGGGCAACTTCAAGGCGCTGTTCGAGTCGCTCGAGATCGAGCAGGAGCGCCGCGGGAATCTGTAGCGAGCGCGCGTGGGAGCCACGGTGGGCCGCTGAACGGTGTGCGCCAAGGCATCGATTGGCGCCCGTGGACGGAGAGGTATCAGGTGTCAGCGTGCGCAGGGGCGCGTGGGGACGGTGTGCGCGAGGGGCGCCGATTCGCCCTTGGGGACGGAGGGGTATCAGGTATCAGCGTGCGCTGGGGGGCGCGGGGGGACGGTGTGCGCGGGGAGCGCCGATTTGTCCGTGGGGACGGTGGGGTATCAGGTATCAGATCTGGGGGCAGGCGCCCGGAGATCACGCGTTGTTGTGATCCCCATGACTGTTGCGGGTCGATCGCGGCGCAGCCGTGTCGGCCCGCCGAGCGTTCGTGCGCCGTCGACACGACGCACGCGTTCGATCGTCACTCACCACTGATAACCCGAAGCAGGCCCTACTCGGACGCGACCCGTCCGCGCGCCGTACAATGCCCTTCACGAGGACACCCCAATGCCCTACTACACCAAACTCGGTCAGGTTCCCGCGAAGCGACACGTGCAATTCCGTCGTCCCGACGGCGCCCTCTACTCGGAGGAGGTCTTCGGGACGGAGGGCTTTGTCGGCCCCACTTCGACCCTCTACCACATCCATCCGCCCACGCAGGTGCATGGATGGAAGCCGCTCTACTCGACGAAGCCGGAGTACGTCGAGACCGACATCATGCGGATGCGGCACCTGAAGTCGATGCCCATGGAGCCCGCGGGCGACCCGGTCACCGGGCGCGTCGTGCTCTTCGGGAACGCCGACTGCGAGATGGCGGTGTGCGCACCGAAGCAGCCCATGAAGTACCACTTCAAGAACGCGATGGGCGACGAGTGCATCTTCATCCACTTCGGGCGCGGCACGGTGCACACGTCCTTCGGCACCCTCGAGTTCCACGAGAAGGACTACATCGTCATTCCCAAGGGGGTGATCTACCGGCTGGTGTTCGACAAGCCCAAGAAGGGCGAGCCGAACCCGCGCTTCCTGCTCATCGAGACCGCCAACGGGTCGCACATCGGGCCGCCTCCTCGCTACGTCTCCAAGCAGACGGCGCAGTTCCTCGAGCACTCCCCCTACTGCGAACGCGACCTGCGGGTGCCGGAACTCCCTCTCACCTACGACGAGAAGGGCGAGTACGAGGTGCGCATCAAGGCCCGCGACTGCGTGCACAGCTACACCTACGACTACCACCCGCTGGACACGGTGGGATGGGACGGATGCTACTACCCGTACATCTTCAACGTGGACGACTTCGCGCCGATCGTCGGCAAGCTGCACATGCCGCCGCCGATCCACCAGACCTTCGAGGCGCACAACTTCGTGATCTGCTCGTTCTGCCCGCGGGTGCTCGACTTCCATCCCGACGCGATCCCCGTGCCGTACAACCACTCGAACCTCGACTCCGACGAGGTGCTCTATTACGTCGAAGGCAACTACAAGGCCCGCAAGGGCATCGAGGTCGGCTCGCTGACGCTCCACCCCCAAGGCATCCCCCATGGCCCGCATCCCGGCACCGTCGAGGCGTCGATCGGCGCCAAGGAGACCACGGAGCTCGCGGTGATGTGCGACACGTTCCGGCCGCTGTTCCCGACCCGGGCGGCGCTCGAGATCGACGATCTGAACTACCCGGCAAGCTGGCAGGGCGAGCACTTCCCGCATGCCGCCGGATCCCACGCCGCGAACGGGGCGGCCAAGGCCACCGGAAACGGTCGCGGCAACGGGATGAAGTCCGGTCGTGGCAAGACGAAGGGCAAGGGGCGGCGCAAGCCGTCCACGGTCGTCAACACCTGGACGTGACCGGGCCGCCGGCCGCGGTCGGTTTTGTGGGCGGAAGACGCTTGCATCCGTCCGAACGCATGGCATGATGTTCGAGGATCGTCTCCATGAGGTACCGGCCGCACTCATCGTTCGTTCGCGACGGCTCCGCCGCCCGCTGTTCGTTGATGTGTACCCGCCATGCGACCTCCGGTTGACCGGCCCGGACTGCGTCCACAAACTGATCATGCCCCCCTGCCGCCGGTTCTCGACCGGCGGTTTTTCTTTGTCGCTCGTACCGCTCACTTCACGCCTGCCCTCGGGCACGCACCGGATCGACCGCTGTCCGCCTGGAACGGGAGCCGGTCGCTGCGAATGGGTTTTCATCTTCGGCTCGAAGCGGTGGACCCGCTTGGTAGGGCAGAAGGAGAGGAGGGGGGATTCTCCCCCTGACGGGGCGGGCCTCGGCCCGCCTCGTTTTCTTCCTTCGCGACCAGCACATCCGAGACCGCGCAGGCACGGCGGCGACGCCGGCTTGATCAGGCGCGATGAAGCGGCGAGGATCCATCCCTTCGCTGTCTGCCCGTCGAAATGCGCCCCCACAGCGCCGGAGATCCGTCGCCCATGGCCTGGTTCCTGCTCCTGCTCGCCGGTCTCTTCGAAGTCGGCTTCACCACCAGCATGAAGGCGTCGGAGGGATTCAGCCGTCCGCTTCCCACGGTCGCGTTCCTGTTCTGCGCCATCGCCAGCTTCGTCTTCCTCGCGCTGGCCGTGCGCACCCTCCCGATCGGCTCGGCGTACGCCGTCTGGACCGGCCTCGGCGCCGCCGGCACGATCCTCGTCGGCATCCTGATCTACGGCGAGGATCGATCGCCCCTGCGGCTCTTCTTCCTCGCGCTGATCATCGTCGCCGTGGTCGGCGTGCGGTTCACGACCAAGGAGGAGCCCACGGCCAGCATCGAGCCATCGAGCCAAAGCGGCACGAGTTGAAGCGACCATTGGCGCCGCGCCGTGGGTTTCACGGCCTTCCAGGCCGTGCGAAGAGTCGCTGCACATCCGTCACGGCCAGGATGGCCGTGGCACCCGACGATCCGCGCACGCCGGGGTGCCACGGCCTTCTAGGCCGTGCGAAGAGTCGCAGCACGTCCGTCACGGCCCGGATGGCCGTGGCGCCCGACGAGTCGCGCACGCGGGGGTGCCACCGCCTTCCAGGCCGTGCGAAGAGTCGCTGCACATCCGTCACGGCCAGGATGGCCGTGGCACCCGACGATCCGCGCACGCCGGGG
>JAGQOG010000297.1 GCA_020427695.1 Phycisphaerales bacterium | reverse complement strand
GAACGGAGGGCGCGAAGGGTGCCGGGTCGGGCTGCTGCACGGAGGGGTATCAGTTGTCAGCGAGCGCGGGGGCGGCGTGCGAACGGAGGGCGCGATGTGTGCCGAGTCGCGCCGCTACACGGAGGGTTATCAGGTATCAGCAGGTGGGCGCGTTGGGACGGTGTGTGCTGGGGACGACGGCGTCCCCGGTTCGCCCTCGAACCGTGTGCTGTCCGTTTCATTCGGTCCCGCTACCTGATACCCCCACCCCACGCCTTCGGACGCCGCGCGTTGCCCAACCCAAGCGCAACGCCCTCCGTTCCAACGCGTCCTCCCACCTGATACCCCCACCCCACGCCGTCGGACGCCGCGCGTTGCCCAACCCAATCGCAGCGCCCTCCGTTCCTACGCGCTCCACCCCGCAAGGAGCAATCCCAGATCCGCGCCGTCCACCTCGCCCGATCCGTCGAGGTCGGCGCTGCCGGGGCCGCCCCATTGGGCGAGGAGGAGGCCGAGGTCGGCACCGTTCACGAGACCGTCGCCGTCGAGGTCGGCGGATCCAAGTTGGAACCAGTTCGCGGCGGGTATCGGCTGCTTCGCGATGCCCGGGCCCGACCAGCGGGCGATGAGGCCCGCACCGCCGTAGCGCTCGAAGAACTCGATGCGAACGGCATGGAGACCGGCCTGGAGACCGATTGCGGCCTCCTTCTCGATCATCCCGTGCAGGCCGTCGTTGAGGACGACGGTCTCGTCGCCCACAACCAGGCGCGAGCCGTCGTCGGATTCGATCGACAATGTGTAGACGCCTGACGTCGGCGCCTTGATGAAGCCGGTGAAGACGGCCCCGACCAGTTCGCTCAAACCGCTGCCCGCGAACGCGCCGTTGGTGGTGGGGTAGTCCACCTGCGCCACGGTCTCGGTGGCGAACGCCTCGAGCGCGTCGAAGTCGGGAAGGAGTTCGAGTTCGCCGAGAGCGTAGTAGTCGGCCCGGGCGCCGGTGGTCACGATGGACACGTCCGGCGGGCGCAGTCCGATCACGCTGACCGTGACGACGCCGTCCGCCACGCGGCCGCTGTCGTCCGCGATCTGGTACCCGAAGGAATCGAGGCCGTCGAAGTCCGTCGCCGGCGTGTAGGTCACCGTGTCGCGCCCGTCCGGACCGCAGCCGGGGCACAGCACGATCGTGCCTCCCTGCGCACTGACGGCGTCCGTGCCGACGAGCACCACCGGGGCGCAGTTCACGAGAAGATCGTTCGCCAGGGGATCGATCGAGCCGGTGCCGTTTTGGACCACGGTGGCGAAGTCCGGATCGGCCCCCGGACCGGCGTCCGTCTCGAGACACGGTGCGCCGCCGCCATCGAGGAATTCCAGGATGGAGTCGATCGAGCCCGGCGCGAACGTGAGGGCGATGTTGGCCAGGCCGCCCGGGCACAAGTGGCAGTAGCTCATGATCGTGCCTTCGGCGGCCAGCGTGCAGTCGTCGTTGCCGCAGCCGTCGATGGGGGGGACTTCGTCGTGCGTGTGCGGGGCGCCGAAGTTGTGGCCGAACTCGTGCGCCGTCACGATCAGATCCCAGTTGAGGTTGGAGTTGTCTTCGAGCGGATAGGGGAACGAGCCGCCGAGGTTGGCCGACAGCGCGTAGCCGAAGTCGGTGTTGCACAGTCCGGGAAGCCACGCAACGCCGCCGCCGAGCCCGCGGCCGGAAAGATAGTGCGCACTGGTCCGCTCGACGTCGCCCATCGTCGCCGCCCAAAGGTCGCGGAACTCGACGAGCTGTTCGCCGGTGCCCGTTTGCGTCCACGGATCGTCCGCGGTTTCCCACAGGCGAATGAAGCCGACCTCGAAGCGCACCCCGATGTCGCGGGAGTAGATCTCGGAGCATGCGGACATGAGCGCCGCGGCGTACGCTGCGGCGGCATCGGTGTCGCCGCCAAAGAGGTTCGCCAGGTACTCGTGGTCCGTCTCGACGGCCACGATCGACAACCGGCAGCCGGGCGTTCCGCCCGCCACGCCGCCCTCACCCTCCGCGCCGCGGGGAGCGGACGCTCGACGATCGGCCGCCGCCTGGATCGCTTCGGCGTAGCCCGGCAGGAGCTCCGCCTGGCAGGGCGGTGTCGACCATGCCATGGCCGCCTGGGTCGCCTCCAGATCGAACGCGCGTAGGGGGAGTTCCCGTCCGTTCGGCCCGCTCGAGATGATGTGCATGCGGTCGCCGCTCCGCACCCACCCATGGACGAAGGTCGGGGCGACGGCGAGGAACGCCGCAGAGTCGGCGTCGCCGTCGACCGTTCCCCGGAAGACCGCGAGGCGCGGAAGCGCCCTGACCTCGGTCACGGGCGTGCCGTGGCGCCCCGATCGCACCACCTCCACCTTGGCGTCGGAGGCGAAGGCTTCGAACCGCTGGAGCGTGAGGGTGGCGGATCGGCCGGGCGCCAGCGCGATGTTCGGCAGGTGGAGGCTGCCGGCGGCCCGCGCCGACGGCCACAGCTCGGCGCCAAACCCCGGATCGACGAACAACTCGTCGACCCCGCCGTCCCGAGCAGTGCTCGCCCGGTCAACGGCTTGGGCGGCCACGGTGACCGACACGGCGAGGGCAGCAACGAGCGATGGCACGCGAGGCGAATGGGTCGTCATGGGGGATCCAGAGGCAGAGGTCGGGAAAGTGCGAGTGGCCGTTGTGCCCGCGTGTGACGCCCAACCGGGCGGGTCGTTCCCCACCGGTTCGGCGTGGCGTCCCGTATGCTGCGCCGGTGCAGCCCGATGAAACAACGCCTGTGCTCCCGCCGCGACGCGCTGATGGTCACAAGGGCACCTTTGGCACCGTGGTGGTGGTCGGCGGCCAGGCCCAAGCACCGCGCGTGATGCTCGGTGGACCGGCGTTCTCCGCACTGGGTGCGTTGCGGGCCGGCGCTGGACTTGCCGTGCTTGCCGTCCCGGCGCCGCTCTTGGCCCATGCGCTGGCGGTGGCGCCGTCCGCGACCGGGCTGGCCCTGCCGGTCGACGAGGACGGTGCGATTCGAGCCTCCGCCGCGGCGGCGTTGCTCGACCGCGCGCTCGACCGCGCCCAGGCGCTGGTTCTCGGTCCCGGGCTCGGCGAGGGGGACGCCCAGCAGACGCTCGTGCTGCGCATGCTCTCGCTCGAATCGCCGCCCATGGTCGTGGATGCCGATGCCCTCAACGCCATCGCGGCCGCGCCGATTCCGCAGCTCGATCTGCGGGCCACCGCCGTGCTCACCCCTCATCCCGGGGAGTACCAGCGCCTGGCCGCCGCGCTGGGCATCGCCGCCGATCCGATCGACCCCGCGGCGAGGCCAGAGGCGGCGCTGCTCTTGGCTCAGCGCTTGGGATGCGTGGTCGTGCTCAAGGGAGCAGGAACGGTCGTGACGGACGGCCAGCGCACCTGGGTGGCGCGAAGCGGCAACGCCGCGTTGGCCACCGCCGGGAGTGGCGATGTCCTCTCCGGCGTGATCGCGGGCATGGTGTCTCAGTTCGGGCGCGCTCCGCAGCGCATGGGCCTCTTCGACTGCGCGTGCCTGGGCGTTCATCTCCACGGGCTCGCGGCGGATCGCTGGGCCGCGACCAAGGGGAACGCCGGCATGCTTGCGTCCGACCTGCTCGAGGCGATCCCCGAGGTCATGGCATCGCTGCGGCAGTAGTGTTCGCCCCCTCCTCGCCGCTTCCGGCAGGACCGGTGCGGTCCGCTACACTGGCCGCCGGCCCTGCGCCCTCGCGTTCGCCGCCCGTCCGCCTGACGACGAAGACCAAATGACCACACCCGCTGCCGCCATGGATCGACCACACGTCGCGATCAAGTCCCTCGAAGCCAACACGACCGTCGAGGGCATCTACAACCTCGTGAACCCCCAGGTCGGTGTGACGCGGCAGAACCAGCCGTACCTCAAGTGCCTCCTGCGCGACGCCACCGGCGAGGTCGCGGCCCGGAAGTGGCGCTTCAACGAGAGCGACATGCCGCTTCTGACGCGGACGGGATTCGTCTGGATCGCGGGGCGCACGGAGCTCTACAACGACCAGCCGCAGCTCATCCTCGACGAGATCCGTGCGACCGAGGTCGACGAGCACGATCTCGCCACCCTGCTGCCGACGACGAACCGGGACATCGGGGAGATGTTCGACCGCCTGCGCGAAATCCTCGGCACCATCGCCCACCCGGGCATGCGGGCGCTGATGGACGCCTACCTCGGCGACGACCAGCTCATGCTGAACTTCCGTCGCTGCCCGGCCGCGGTGTCGCTCCACCATGCATGGATCGGCGGACTGCTCGAGCACACGCTCCAGCTCCTCGAGCTCGCCGACCGCATGCTTCCGCTCTACCCGGGGCTCAGCCGCGACATCGTGCTCGCGGGACTCTTCCTCCACGACCTGGCGAAGACCTTCGAACTGTCGTGGGAGCGCGGGTTCAGCTACACCCTCGACGGCAATCTGATCGGACATGTGGTGCGCGGCGCCATCATTCTCCAGATCAAGGCCGCGATGGCCGCGAAGGCCAGCGGCCATCCGCTTCCGGCCGATGCGGTTCGTGTGCTCCAGCACATCGTGTTGAGCCACCATTCCCTGCCCGAACACGGTGCGGCCCGGATCCCCGGCACGCCGGAGGCGATCTTCGTGGCCATGCTCGACAACCTCGACGCCAAGACGCAGATGGCGCTTTCGGCGGTCGATCGCGACGGCACGGCGCCGGGCGACAGCGCGTTCACCGATCGGGTGTGGGCCCTCGACACGCGGCTCTACCGGCCCGACCCGCTGGCGGAGTGATGGTGGTCGGAGGCGCGTCCGGTCCGGTCGCCCGGGCGCTCGGGAGGTCGCATGGAGGCTCTCAAGCACTGGATCGAAACCGTCGGGCTGGCGATCGATGCCGCGGGCGTCTTGGTGATTGTCGCCGGCGTGGTCTATGCCGCGGTGCGGCTCGGCGCGCCGCTCGGACCATCGATCGACCGCTACCGCCGGTTTCGCCACGACCTCGGCCGAGGGATCCTGCTGGGCCTCGAACTGCTGGTGGCAGCCGACATCATCCGAACGGTTGCCGTGGCCCCGACTCTCGAGAACGTGCTGGTCCTCGGCCTGATCGTATTGATTCGGACGTTCTTGAGCATGGCCCTCCAGGTGGAAGTGGACGGGCGCTGGCCCTGGCAGGCGCCATCGGCCGTGCGCGAGTAGGGCGCGTTGACCGGTTGGCGGCACGGACCTCAATCCGCGAGGCGTTCCCTACACGCTTCCCGCAGGTCGCGCAACACCTGCGGTTCGTAGAGCAGGAACATCCAGTCGCGCCGCTGGGCCACCGGCATCGAGCGCGCCCGCCGATGCGCCATCGCGAGATCGTCCTCGAGCGTCCGCAACCGACCCTGCTCCTCGGCCCGCACGGCCTCGAGCATGCCGTGCATCGCTCGGAACGCCTGCCGGCGCGTTGACGAGGCTCGGGGGGCGGCGGCGATCGCCGCCAGCGCCGCCTGCTTGCGCGGACCTGGACAAGCACTCCCATCGCGGCGCGGTTCCGGATCCCACCAGGACCGACGCAGCGCGCGGCGCGCGGCCGCGACGCTCGGCTTGGATTCCGCAAGTTCGGGAAGCGGCAGCCGAACATCGGCGGTGGCGACCGCGATCGGCGCGAGTTCCACGCCCAGCCACGCCTTGATCCACCGGTCCGTCGCCTGGTCGTAGCGGCCGCCGCCGACGCCGTGCACGAAGAGGTCGCATACGCCGAGTCGCATGAGCGCGGTGTTGAGCAAGGCCCGCGGCAGGAGCGTCAGGCGCTCATCCCGCGCCCGGGCGAGGTCGTCGTCGTACGCCCGGAGCCGACGGCCCTCGGCGTCGAGGCGCCAGAGCGGGATCTCCACGCGATCGTCGCGCACCAGTAGCGGCGGCGCCGAGCCCTCGACGGACGCGACGGCCCGGTTGTACGCCTCGGCGCAGCGCCAGGGGTCCGCTTCGATCTCCTCCAGCAGGCGGCGCGCAAGTGCGGTGTCCATCATGGCGGTGGCGGAGGTCATCGGCACGTCGTCAATCGCACCGCACGAGCGGAGTCCCGACAAGGCCGCACGGCCCAGCTGCTCCGCCACGCTGGGAGCATCGGCGAATCGGGTCAGCAGGGCGTGGGCCGCCTCGGCGCCGATCCCGACCTGCGGCAGCGCGAAGGGCCCGTCCGCCAACGGTTGCGGCCGCCGCGCCGGTTGGCGCCCGGTCGGGACCTCCTCGCGCCGCTCGGTCCATCGCCACGGCTGTGCCCGCAGCACGCCATCGGTTCCACGGACCGGCAACTCGATGGTCTCGAAGGCGTTCGCGTCCTGATCGACCACCAGGTGAACCGCGGCGCCGCCGCACCGGTCGGCGAGAAGATCGGTGAGCATGATCTTGACCGCGATGCCGGGATGCCAGAGCGCCGCCTGGTGGCCGGTGGCCACGATCGGACGATCGTCGGGAAGACCCAGCTCGGCCCGTGTGCGCCCACGCCACGCCCCGAGTGTCTGGCCCAACATCGGGGCGTCGGTCGAATACCGGTTCGCCACGCGCCCGGCGAGCAACTTCGGTTCGGGCTCGACGGAGATCCCGAGTGCCGCGCTTGATCGGGGCGAGGCCTCGTCCGCGCGATCGCTCACAACGAGCCGCACCCGCAGCCCGAGCCGCACGACGTGGTCTCGAGCCCGTCGAGGGCCGTCCTCGGGAGTCGGTCGGCGCAGCGGCGGAGTTCCCGATGCAGTGTGCGCTGGTACTGGGCCAGCCGGTTCCCCGGATCATCGAGCGGTCCGCCGAACGAGCGGGCGGGATCGTTGTAGATGAGGCGGACGGGGATCT
>JAGQOG010000296.1 GCA_020427695.1 Phycisphaerales bacterium | reverse complement strand
TGCGCCGCGGCGGCAACGGCAAGACCGAAGGCGATTGCAATCGACAGTGCCGACCACCGGCGGTTGTCGAACAGGCGGCCGCGTACGGCGGAATCGTGATCAGGCATCGGCGCTGCTCCGGTCAGAGGGGAACGTGCGAGTCGTGCCCGCACTATCTCAGCCGCACGAGTGCGCCGCAAGCCACGCGCGGCCGGCCGGGCACGGTCCGACAAGCCTGTCGTCGCTCGCCACTGCCCGTGCTCGACACGGCTACAGTGGGTCTGAAGGACGGGACGCCGCCATGCCCCTCGTCGTCGCGCTCGACCAAGGCACCACCAGTTCCCGCGCCCTCGTCGTCGACGAGGAAGGGACGGTTCGCGCCTCCGCGCAAAGGGAGTTCGCCCAGCACTTTCCCCGCCCCGGCTGGGTCGAGCACGACGCCGAGAAGATCTGGTCGTCGCAGTCGAGGGTCATGGCGGAGGCGATCGCCGCGGCCGGCGCCGGGCCGTCGGCCCTCGCCGCCATCGGCATCACGAACCAACGCGAGACGGTCGTGGTCTGGGAGCGGGCGACGGGACACCCGATCCACCGCGCGATCGTCTGGCAGGATCGGCGCACCACGGAGGCCTGCTCGCGCCTGCGGGCCGAGGGTGTCGAGGATCTGGTCACCGCCCGCACCGGTCTCCTCATCGATCCGTACTTCTCGGCCACGAAGATCGCTTGGATCCTGGACGCGGTGGACGGGGCCCGCGAACGGGCCGAGCGGGGCGAACTTGCCTTCGGCACGATCGACTCCTGGCTGGCCTGGTGCCTAACCGGCGGCGCCATCCATGCGATCGACGCCACCAACGCCTCCCGCACCATGCTCTACGACATTCGTCGCGGCGTGTGGGACGACGAACTGCTCCGCGTCTTCCACGTGCCGCGGGCCGTTCTTCCGGACGTGCGAAACACGGCCGGGGTGATCGGATCGTGCCAGACGGTCGAGGCGGCAAGGGGCGTGCCGATCGCCGCCCTGGTCGGCGACCAGCAGGGCGCCCTCTTCGGCCAGGCGTGCTTCGCGCCCGGCGAGGCGAAGTGCACGTACGGCACCGGCTGCTTCATGCTGCTGGCGACCGGCACCGAATGCCCCGCCTCGCACAACCGGCTGCTGACGACGGTGGCTTGGCGGCTTGCCGACGGCATGTGGTACGCGCTGGAAGGAAGCGTGTTTGTCGGCGGTGCCGTGGTGCAGTGGATGCGGGACGGGCTCGGCATCATCCAGGCCGCCGAGGAGGTGAACACGCTCGCCGCGTCGGTGCCGGACACCGGGGACGTGCTGCTGGTGCCGGCCTTCGCGGGACTGGGAGCGCCGTACTGGGATCCACGGGCCCGCGGCCTTCTGATCGGCATCACGCGCGGCACGACCGCAGCCCATCTCGCACGGGCGGCGCTGGAGTCGATCGCGTTCCAGGTGGTGGATCTCGCGGGCGCCATGGAGCGCGATGCCGGGCACCAAATCGACGTGTTGCGCGTCGACGGCGGCGCCGCAGCCAGCGACCTGCTGCTCCAGATTCAGGCCGATCTCCTCCAGCGGTGCGTCGAGCGTCCGCGGACGCTGGAGACCACGTCGCTTGGCGCCGCGTACCTCGCCGGTCTCGCCGTCGGCGTCTGGCGGCGCCCGGCCGAGATCGCCGTTCTCCGCGTCGTGGATCGACGCTTCGAGCCGAGCATCTCCGCCGCGGAGTCGGCCTCGCGCCGGGAGCGATGGCACGAGGCGGTCGAGCGGGCCCGGGGCTGGGCGCGGGAGGACGACTGATGCGCCGATCGGAGATGGTCGATCGAATCGTGGACCGCAGCGGAACGCGCGACGCCCCGTGGGACATGGTGGTCATCGGCGGCGGGGCCACCGGCCTCGGAATCGCGGTGGACGCCGCCGCCCGTGGATACGCGGTGGCGCTCCTCGAGCAGTCCGACTTTGCCAAGGGCACGTCGAGCCGCTCGACCAAGCTGGTCCATGGCGGCGTGCGCTACCTTCAGCAGGGGAACGTGTCGCTCGTGATGGAGGCGCTCGAGGAGCGCGGCATCCTGCGTGGCAACGCGCCGCACCTCGTGCACGACCTGCCGTTCGTGGTACCGAGCTACGCGTGGTGGCAGTCGCCGTTCTACGGCGTGGGGCTCAAGGTCTACGACATGCTCGCCGGCCGCTACGGCTTCGGCCGCTCGCGCCACCTGTCGCGAGAGGAGACGCTCGCCCGCATCCCGAATCTCGAGGACGACGGCCTTCGGGGCGGAACGCTTTACCACGACGGACAGTTCGACGACGCCCGGCTGGCGATCGCCCTCGCCCGAACGGCAGCGGACCGCGGAGCGGTGGTGCTGAACCATGCTCCGGTTGTCGCCATCGAGCGTCGAGGCGACACCGTCGTCGGCGTGGTGGCACACGACCTCGAGCGCGAACAGGAGCTGCGCCTGCAGGCCAAGGTCGTGGTCAACGCCACCGGACCCTTCGCCGACGCCGTCCGGCGGCTCGTCGATCCCGAGGCGGAGGCGATGATCGCGCCGAGCCAGGGCGTGCACCTGGTCCTCGACCGCTCGTTCCTGGCCGGCGACGCCGCGATCATGGTGCCGCACACCTCCGACGGGCGCGTCATGTTCGCGATTCCGTGGCACCACGTGGTCGTCGTGGGGACAACGGACACGCCGGTGCGACAGGCCACCCTCGAACCCGTGCCGCAGTCGGGGGAGATCGACTTCATCCTGGACACCGCGAACCGGTACCTCGAGCGTCCCGCCACCCGCGCCGACATCCGCAGTGCGTTTGCGGGAATCCGGCCGTTGGTGCGCAGCGCCGGCGTCGAACGCACCGCGTCGCTCTCGCGCGAGCACGTCATCCACATCGATCCGCGCTCGGGCCTGGTGACGATCGCCGGCGGCAAGTGGACGACCTACCGCCGGATGGCCGAGGATCTCGTCGACCAGGCCGCGCTGCTCGCGGGTCTTCCGGCCGTGCCCTGTCCGACCCGCACCATGCCGCTCCACGGCGCCGCGGCCCGCGTCGATCCCAACGACCCGCTGTCGGTCTACGGCAACGATGCGCCCGCCGTGGCGGCGCTCGCCCTGGAGGAGCCGGCGCTCGGCCGTCCGCTCCACGCGGGCCTCCCCGTGCTGAAGGCGCAGATCGCGTGGGCGGCACGTCAGGAGATGGCCCGCACGGTGGACGACGCCCTCGCGCGGCGCACGCGCTGCCTGCTCTTCGATGCGGCTGCCGCCATCCGGGCCGCCCCTGCCGCCGCGAGCATTCTGGCCCGGGAGCTCGGGCGCGATCCGGCATGGGAGCGGGAGCAGGTAGAGGCGTTCCGAACCGTGGCCGAGGGGTATCTCGTCCGAGAGCAGCGGTGAGCGCTTGCGGCGCCGTGGCGGGGTCAACCCGATCGTGGCGGTGGCGGCAGCGGCTCGTCGGGCGGCAGTCGCGCCGCGACCGCTTCGCGGATGCCGAGCCGCTCGACGAGAAAGGCCGTTCGTTCCGGGACGGTGCACGGTCGCAAGCGCTGCTCGCCGCGGGACGAGAATTCCGCGAGTTGGCCCAGGCCGATGCCGACCACGCCATCGTCGCGGTTGAGCCGGGCCGACACGGCGAAGTTGAACGGGCTCCATTCCCGTGTGGCCGCGTAGCGTTGCGCGAAGTCCTCCAGCGTGTGGCCCACCGATTCGACACGGCAGTCGAGGCCGTCGAGCGTGCCGTGCAACGGTCGCCACCGGACAACGCACCGGCCGTCGGCCGCCACGGAGGCGCGCACGCCCCAGGCGGGATGATCGACCGCGGTCGGTCCTCGATCCGGCAGCGGCAACGGCGCGCCGGAGAGGATCGACGCATCCGCCATCAGGCGCTCGCCGTCAAGGCGGACGATTACCGTGCCGTGGTTCGGCGGCAGGTGCGGCGCAGCGAGCATCGTCGCCACGCCGCGATCGACGGCGAAGCCCAGCGACTCCAGGAGCGCGGAGAGCGCGCCGTTTCCGGCCCAGCATGTGCCGCCGGTGCCGAAGTCGAGCCACGACTCGAAGAACCCGACCGGATCGGAACCGGGCAGCGGACCGCGTTCACCCGTCGCAAGGTGCAGGCGCTTCAGGATGTTGTCGAACGGAACGCAGCGGCACCACGCCCCGTACAGCGCCGTCAGCCCGTGGGAACAGGGAGAGGGCGCCTCACGAAACCCCAAGCGCTCGAGGACCCGCTCGACAAGGGCCGGTGGAAGGGTGGATGGAGGACGCATGCGCGGATGCTCGGGAGCAGGGTCGTGGCGGATGGCAACGAACCGGGCCATCAGGTGCCGGGGCGAGAGGGTAGCCGACCGGTCGACTCGCGCTGGCGAGGGTCCCGACCTGCGAATCCCGGATTCCAGCTTGAGTCGGCCAACTGGGCGTCGTTAGGATGAACCGTCCGAGGAGATCCCACACAGCTCGACCCTGGGACGGGGTCGATCCGGGGTAGGTGGGCCTTGGGATACAGGGCGCCGGGTGCCCGCCGACGCAACCAGGAAGGACGAAGCCGATGAGCAGCATGCGCACCGCGGGGAACGGTCATGCCACGCGCTGGTCCGGCCCTCCTTGGCTGCGGTCCGTCGCCATCCTGGCGGCACTGGGCCTTCCCGCGGCACTCGGCCAAGCAGGTGTGGTGTACGTGGACGACAGCGCCCCCGCGGGTGGGAACGGCCAGAGCTGGGCGACCCCTTGGCGGTTCCTCAAGGATGCGCTCGCCTATGCCGCCGTGCCCGCCAACGGCGTGACGGAGATCCGCGTGGCCGGCGGCACCTATCGCCCCGACCAGAGCGAGGCCAATCCGGCCGGCTCGAACCTCCGCACCGAGACGTTCCTCCTGGTCAAGAACGTGGCCATTCGCGGCGGCTACGCCGGTTTCGGCGCGGGCGATCCCGAGCTGCGCGATCTGGACGTGTTCCCGACCACGCTGACCGGCGATGTCGGCACGCTCGGTGCCGTCGGCGACAACGCCTTCAGCGTGCTTCAGGCGAATGCCAACGCCACCGGCGCAGTGCTGGACGGACTGGTCGTGACGGGCGGAAACGCCGACGGCAGCGGTCCTGGCGACAACGCCCAGTTCGGCGGCGGGCTCTACCAGGCGGGCGGCTCGATCACGGTTGTCGACTCCACATTCGCCGACAACTCCGCGGTGGACGCCGGCGGCGCGATGTACGTGCTCGGCACGGTCGTCGGCGTAGGCGTGACGTTCAGTGGAAACACCTGTGAAGACAGCGCGGGCGGCGGTCTCAAGATCGTCGGCGTCGCCGCGGTCGGCGACTTCACGAACTGCGCGTTCGTCGGCAACTCGGCGAAGTACGCCGGTGGCGCCATCGGCGTCTTCGACGGCCTTCTTGCGCTCGACGGCTGCGTCTTCGATGGCAATTTCCTCACCGCCACCTCGGGCGGCTTCTGGGGGGATCCCGTTGGCGGCGGCGTGTTCGCCGACGCCGCCACGCTCGCTTTCCGCGGTGCCACGACATCGTTCACCAACAACAGCGCGAAGGTGGGCGGCGGAATCCGGTTGCGCAACATGTCCGCCACGATCCAGGGGGCGGCGTTCACGGGCTGCTCCGCGAACCTCGGCGGCGGCATCGCCTCCCAGACCGCCGACGTGACGGTGTCCGAGTGCGTGTTCAACGGCAACAGCGCCACCAGCCGTGGCGGCGGCGTCTACTTCAGCGACACCTCGACGTGCGCGGTCCTGGACTGCACGTTCGATGACAACACCGCTCTCAAGCACGGCGGCGGCGTTGCGACCGAGGGTGGCGTGACCCTCGCGATCGAAGCGAGTCTGTTCACGGACAACCAGGTGACAGAGAACGCGAGCGGCAACAGCGGCGGGGCCGTGGGAGCCGGATATGCGGTCGCCGTCAGCGGATGCCAATTCACGGGCAACCACTCCGAGGGGTACGCCGGCGCGCTCCAGACCGCCATCAACAGCCTGATCCAGAACTGCGTGTTCGAGAACAACAGCTCGGCCTTTGGCGGCGGGGCGCTGCGGCCGCAGAGCATCACGAAGGTCGAGGACTCGACGTTCGCCGGGAATTCCGCGCCCCGAGGCGGAGCAGCCTATCTCTCGAGCACCAGCGGACCCTCGTTCGCACCCTTCTTCAACCGCTGCACCTTCCTGGAGAACCAGGCGACCGTGGACGGCGGCGGCGTGTACGTCACCAGCAACGCGCGGGGCGTCTTCGCGGCGTGCCGATTTCTCGGGAACACCGCGGGTGGAGCGGGCGGAGCGGTCGCGACGGTCGGCGGGAACGTGACGCGGCTCGTCTCGTGCCTCCTCTCCGGCAACGCGGCGGCGACCGGGGGCGGTGCGGCGGCGCGGAACAGCTCGACGACGCTCCATCTGCTCAACTGCCTCCTCTATGCGAACGACGCCACCGTCGAGGCGGGCGGCGTGTCCGGGGGCAACGCCGCCACATGCGCGCTGGACAACGCGGTCCTCTGGGGCAACACGTCTCCAGCCGGTTCCGACGAGGCGCGGCAGATCGTCGCCGTGCCCGCAACCACCCAGGTCAACACGAGCTGCGTGCAGGGTTGGACCGGAACCTATGCCGGTTCCGGCTCGATCGGCGACGACCCGCTCCTCAACGACCCCGACGGACCCGACGATCTCGCGGGCACGCTGGACGACGACGCCACCACTGCGTCGGGCTCGCCCGTGCGCGACGCGGGGAGCAACGACGCCGTCTTTCCCGACTCCAGCGATCTCGACGGCGACGGGGACACCGACGAGCCGGTGCCGGCCGACCTCGACGGGAATCCGCGCATCACCAACGCGATCGTGGACATGGGCGCCGCCGAAGCCACGTCGTTGGAAGGGCCCGGCATCTACGTCGGTCCACGCGGCGGAAGCTGGTTCGTTCCGGGCAGCTGGTCGGGCGGTGCGGTCCCCGATGCCTCGACGACGGTGTTCGTGCAGTCGGTGGTCGTGATCGACGCGCCCGGCGCGCTGGCGGCCCAGGTGCAGGTGCTGGGCGGGACGCTCGTGCTCGACGACGGGACGCTGGTGTCGAGCACCGTCCAGGTTGGCAAGGGCGGCACGCTCCAGCTCCTCGGGTCGTCGGCGCTCCTGACCACGTCGGACCTGCAACTGCTCGCCGGGTCCACCTTGGACTGGCAAGCGGGCGAGATCGCGCTCGGCGCCAGCGGCGCCCTGGTGTCGGCGGCAGGGATGACCGTCGGCTGCGACGGTACTGCCACGCTCACGCTCGAGGCCGGCGCTACGGTGACAGCACCGACGCTGGCGATCTGCGCCAGTGGGCGCCTGCGCGGTGCCGGCACCGTCGTGGCGGCCGTGACCAACGACGGCACCATCGAGCCCGGGCTGGGTTCGCCGGGGACCATCGTCGTGGACGGCAACTACGCGCAAGGCGCCGGCGGCGTTCTCGCGCTCGACCTGAGCTCCTACGACGTCGCGGCGGCGCACGATCGCCTCGAAGCGACCGGAGCCGCCGCGATCGCGGGCACGCTCGCGATCGCGGTGGCCGACGGAACCGATCCGGACATTGCGTCCTTCGAGGTGATCGCCGCGTCGTCGCTCTCGGGAGACTTCGCGACCGTGGCCCAGCCCGATCCGCCCGGCGCCTTCGTCGCCGGCTTCGTTCAGCAGCCCGCCTCGTTCGCGGTCGGCGTGACCGTGCCCGGTCCGCGGCTCCTCGTCGCCACGGGCGGCGCAGGCGGCGACGGCCAGACGTGGGCGACGGCGCTGAACGACCTCGAATCGGCGCTGCTCGCAGCGCGGCTGGCCGGCGGCGCCATCGACGAGATCTGGGTGGCAGCGGGCTCGTACGTCCCGACCGCAGTCACCGATCCGACCGACGGCTTCCCCGAGCGCACGGCGACCTTCCAGCTGGCGACCGGACTCGCGCTGTACGGCGGCTTCGCCGGAACCGAGACGCGACTCGAGGAGCGCGACATCGCGGCGAATCCGACGGTGCTCGCCGGCGACGTGCTCGGCGACGACGAGCCCGACTTCGTCAACCGCGACGACAACATCTATCGCGTGGTGACCGCCGACGGCGTGGACGACACCGCGATCATCGACGGATTTGTCGTCCGTGGCGGCTACGCCGGCAACGGCGCCTCGAGCTATGTCTGGACCGGCGCGGGACTCTCCGGCTTCGACGCGAGCCCCCAGGTGCGGAACGTCTCGTTCGAGGACAACTACGCCCTCGTCAGCGGCGGGGCCGTCCAGTGCGCCGGCGGATCCATGCTTCTCCAGGGCTGCGACTTCGCCGGAAACGCCACCAGCTCGCTCAACACCGAGTCCAACGAGGGCTACGGCGGCGCCGTCCGCGGGGCCGACGGCGCCGAGCTGACGATCGACGGCTGCACCTTCACGGGGAACCGGGCCAAGCGCGGCGCTGGCGTCTTTCTCGAGGCGGGCTGCACGGCCACCGTGACCGCATCGACCTTCAGCGGGAACGCGGTCTGGCTCGGGGGCGGCGGCATCTCGTCCTTCGGCAGCGACCTCGTCGTCGCAGGCTGCGCCTTTGCCTCCACCGAGCTGCTGGTCGCGGTGAACGCCGCGGGCGGAGGCATCGAGGTCAGCGGCGGCTCGGTGGCGGTCGACGACTGCACGTTCACCGACAACCAGGCGTACGTCGGCGGAGGCATGTCGATCGGCGGCACCGCCTCCGCCTCGGTGTCGAACTCCGACTTCATCGGCAACGCGGCGCTCGAATTCTGGGGCGGCGGCATCGAGGTCCAGGACGCCGATGTGGATGTCGTCGATTGCGCCTTCAACGGAAACACCGCGTTCAACGACGGCGGCGCCGTCGTGGTGGCGGGCGACCCGCCGGGACTCGGCGCTCACTTCGTCGGCTGTTCGTTCAACGGCAACACGGCGGGCAGCGGGCTCGAGGGCCGCGGCGGCGCCGTGAGCCTTCCCTCCACCCGAGACCCGTCGCTCGTCGCGGGAGCGCGATTCACCGGCTGCACATTCGACGCCAACGGCGCCGGAACGGGCGGTGCGGTGTTCGACGACTCGCAGCGGGTCGCGTTCGACGGCTGCACGCTGCTCGGCAACATCGCCGCGATCGGTGCGGGCGTGTACAACGAGCGCGGGGTCCTGGCCATCGCGGACACCACGCTGACCGGCTGCGACGTCGTCAACCATGCGGACCTTGTGCTCGGGGCCGACGTGGGACAGCCGGGCCTGGCGGTGCTGGCGGGCGGCTGGGCGCAGGTCGCCGGCGACTTCCGCACCCCAACGCTCACGATCGACGTGGGCGGCCCCGACCCGGGGTCGGAACACGACGCGGTCGATCTCGACGGCGGGTCCGCCACGCTCGATGGAGTGCTGCTCGTGGACCTGATCGACGGGTTCGTGCCCGCCGCCGGGGATGCGTTCACCCTCGTCGGCAACGGCGCCGTCGAGGGTGGGTTCTCGGTGGCGGCCTTGGCGGCCCCGGGAAGCGGTGTGAAGTGGTCGCTCGCCTATGACGGGGCGGGCGTGCATCTCTCGGCGCTGCCCGACCCGTTCGCCATCGCCTTCGCCGAGCCCTCGGTCGAGGAGCTCGCGGGTCCGCCGCTCGACATCGTGACCGCCGACTTCGACCTCGACGGCGACATCGATGCGGCGGTGCTGGTCTCGAGCGCGGGCAACACCGTGCTGCTCCTGCGCAACGAGGGCGTGGACGGCTCGGGCACCTGGCAAGGCATGACGGTGCTGACCGGACCCGTGTTCCCGCCCGGCACCATCGACCTCGAGGTCGCACCGCTCGACGGCGACGGTTATCCCGATCTCGCGGCGGTCAGCGACACGCTTGGGCTGGTCTCGGTGGCGCTCAACACCGGTACCACCGGATTCGCCTTCTCGTCCCTCGCGGTGACACCCGTCGCGGGGGGCCCAACCGCGCTGGCGACGGCGGACGTCGCCGGAACGACCGCCCTCGACCTGGTCGTGGCGTGCAGCGGGGACGACACGCTGCGGGTCCTGGTCAACGACGGCGCCGGCACGTTCAGCCAGGGCGCATCGGCGGCCACCATCGGTACGCCCCGCGCGCTGACCGTCGCGGACATCACCGGCAATGGCACGCCCGAGGTGGTCGTCGCGTGCAGCAACGTGCCCTTTGGAACCGGATCCGCCGTCGCGGTGCATGCAATCGTCGGCGGCGCGATCGGCGCGGGAACCCTGGCGATGTGTCCGGACGATCCGCGCGGCATCGCCGCCGGCGATCTCGACGGCGACGGCGACGACGACATCCTGGTCAGCGCGGGTGCTCCGATGCCCGGCTTCCCGCCGGACGGACTGTTCGCCGGCACGCTCGGCTACCTCCGCAACGAATCGGGCATGCTGCTGGACGGCACTCCGGTCCCGATCGGCGACGAGCCGAGGCCACCGGCGCTGTTCGACGCCGACGGCGACGGAGACCTTGAGATCGCACTCGTGGTCGAGGTCGGCA
>JAGQOG010000295.1 GCA_020427695.1 Phycisphaerales bacterium | reverse complement strand
GGCGCTCGCTGATCATCGTCCTGTGCGTCGGACTTGCCGCATCGCTCCTGATCGGGCTCGGAGGCGCCGCGGTCGTGTGGCGACTGGTGCGCCAGCGGCCGGCGTAGCGAGGCCGCATCGCAAGGGTGCACATCGGGGATGCCCTATGACCAGATCGATTGCCTTCGCCAGCCTTGTGGTTTGCCTGATGACCGCCGCATACCTGGCTCCCGGCACCGCCGCGCCGCGGGAGCTCATGGTCGCGCGGGCGCACGCCCAGTCGAGACTGCGGGTCGCCTGGCCCCTCGCCGGTGCGGCGTTGGCCTGCACCGCAACCGCCGCGCCAGGTCCGGTGGACGTCGACCCGCGGTTTCCCGGCTACAAGCCGATCGACGGTGTCTCGGGCACCATCACGAGTGTCGGCTCCGACACCATGAGAGGGCTCTTGGAGTTGTGGAGCGAGGGGTTCACGAAGCTCTATCCGAACGTCCACTTCGAGATCGAGAGCGGTGGAAGTGCGACAGCGCCACCCGCCCTCACCCACGGAAGCTGCACGTTCGCGCCGATGAGCCGCGCCATGACCCCGACGGAGTTGGACGGCTTCGAGGCCGCGTTCGGCTACCGACCGACGGCCGTGGCGACGGCGATCGACATGCTGTCGATCGTCGTCCACAAGGACAATCCCATCGCCCGGCGAGGACTCACGCTGACGCAGGTGGATGCGATCTACTCGCTGACCCGCAAGGGTGGTCTCGACCGAGACATCACGACCTGGGGCCAGTTGGGGCTGATCGGCGACTGGGAGAATCGAGCCATCAGTCCCTATGGACGATCCAGTGCCTCCGGCACCCACCGGTACTTCAAGGAGCGGGCGCTCTTCAACGGCGACTACAAGAGCTCGGTCAAGGAGGAGCCGGACAATGCCTCGGTCCTTCAGGCGGTTGCCGGCGATCTTGGCGGCATCGGCTATGTCGGCATCGGCTTTCGATCCGCTGGCGTCGCCGCGGTCCCCTTGGACGGAGTCGCCCCGTTGCCTCGAAACGCCGAGAGCTATCCGCTCCGGCGCTCCTTGTACCTCTATCTCGACCGCCCGCCGGGAACGGAGCTCGACCCCCTTCGAGCGGAGTTTCTGAAGTACGTCCTCAGTCGTGAGGGACAGGCCGTGGTTGTATCGGACGGATACCTTCCCGTGAGCGCTCCCGCTGCCCGGAAGGCGCTCGAGCAGGCGGGCATCAAGGGCGGCTCGCGCTGACGCGCGGACGATCCGCGCTGGATCGAGACGTCCGACGGGGGAGTGGATCGAACTGCGGACGCGAGGCAGACCGATGCTCCGCGATGCTCATCATTCCGGCAACGGTCGTTCGGGCGTCCGGGCCGGCTCCGCGAGTTCCTCGGGATCTGCCCATGTCCGAAGCTCCGACTCCCGGAGGAGCTTCCGCAACCGTTGGGGATAGTCGGGGGGGAGGTACCAGAGGACGGGCACCTTGCCCTGCTCAAGGCCCCGATCCGCCGGTGACAGCCTGGTGCGGATGGAGAGGAGCACATCCGAACTGGCCCAGGGATGGTCGAACCAGTAGTTGTGGCCGACGATGTCGAATCCGCGATCCGCCGCCGCCAACGAGACGTCAACCACCTCCAGTCGCTCGAGGGAAAGGACCATGTCCAGATCTTCCTTCGCGAGATGGTTGCTGTCCTGTCCGATCCGGTCCCCGCCGGACATGACGGTGCTCCCGACGTCGAGTGCCTCGTCGTGCGACGACTGCGTGACGACGAGACGATCGACCAGACTGTGGATGGACTGCACCTCGCTCAGAAACTCCTGGGTCGGCACGTCGCCGGCAGCGAAGTACGCAGTTCCGAGTCGAAAGCGGCTCCTGAGCGTTTCGGCATCGACATCGGGGTATCGGTCGCGGAGGATGGCGATCGCCTTGGAGGCGACACGCCCACCCGCGCTCCAGGAAAGAACGTGGATGCGCAGCGCATGCGTCTCGGCAGAGAGCAGCTCGATGAGCGTGGCCAGCGCCTCGGCCGACTCGTAGCCCCGCTTGACATCCTCGCCGCTGAGGTAGGCGAAGATGTCCTGGTGGGTTGGCCAGGCGAAGGCGACGGCAGTCAGGTCGCGGCCCATGAAGTGGTCCAGCTCCGCGGCGAAGACGCAGGCGTTGTAGAAGTTCACCTTCGCGCCGTGCACGTAGATCAGAAGATCCTTGTCGCGGGCGTCGTCGATCGAGTCGCGGAGCTCGTCCAGGAGCACTCCCGCCTGGTTGGCGTCGATCGCCTCCTCGACCGGCCGCTCGGCGGAGATGCGTCCGAATTCCATGATGCCGGCGATCGACAGGTTCACATCCGCGTCCCGCTCGGCGCTGATCGACGCCTTGTCGAGGGTCGCCCAACTCAGGTCCCGGTTCCCGAATCCGACCAGCGCCATGCCGACCGCCACGGAGTCGCTCATCGTGTTGCCGTAGTTGATCCGCTGGGCGTCGGAGACGCGCTCGCGGTTGGTGGCGTAGTAGATGCGCCTCGGCAGCCACCTCTCGTGCTCTGGGATGTGGTCCAGCGGCTTGAGGCCGCCCTCGGTGTAGATCACGGGGGTGGGCATCAACGGCTGAACCCCCACGCCACAGCCGCCGAGTGCGCCCGCAAGTCCCGCCACTGCCAACGTCGTTCGAGCTGATCGCATGTCGAGGGCTCCGAGGTGCTTCCCGCCCGGTCGCCCATCGTAGCGGGTTCCAGCCGGTGACCGGTGGCGGCGAGTACCACGCGGTGGGGGCCAAGATCGCCCTGCACGACTCGTGCGCCTTCATCGCCGCCAAGTCCGGAACGATCAACGGCAGCTTCGTGACGTACGACACCTACCTCGCCAAGTGCGCCGGCAACAACCCGCAGATGGACGTCAATGCGGACGGCGTCGTGGACGGAGCCGACCTCGGCATCCTGCTCGGCGCTTGGGGTTGATCGGTGCAGCCGGTCGGACTTGCCCGACGATTCGCGGCGGACTCCCTCGGCCCCCGGCTTCGAGGAGCGGGAGGGTCGCAACCCGTCCGTGCACGAGCACCTGACTCATCCCATCGCCGGCGAGGCGCCATGCATGTGGCGGAATGTGCGCGATTCAGAACAGGACGACGCCACTGCTACACCCTGCCCCAGCCGGGAAGTCTGCTGGCCTGCCTGATCCAGGCGGTGAGCAGCGATTCGTCGATCGGGTCGTGCTCGTGGATGTGGAAGTAGCGTGTGGCTTCGGTCTTGGACGCGACGGGGGGGATGGGGCGCATCGATGTGCCGCGGAAGAACGCCACCTTGATGGAGCTCGTCAGGCAATGGAAGCTGAGAAACCAGCCTTGGCCGTCCATGCCGTAGAAGGGCGAATTCCATCTCACGGCCTTGCGCACCTCGGGCACCGTACGCACGATCAGGGCATCGAGGCGGCGCCCGACCGGGCGCTTCCAGCCCGGCATGGCCTCGATGTAGGCCCGCACCGGCGCCTCGCCGTCGGCCTTCGCGATCTGGGGGTTGCCGCCGGCAAGGAGCGTTGGCTTCGCACCGCTGCCGGATCGGGATTGCGACGACGCGCCGCGCGGAGTGGGCGCCCCGCTCGCAGCCTTCTTGGCCGGGGCCTTCTTGGCGGTCTTCCTGGCGGCGGTCTTCCTCGCGGCGGGCACCGTGTCCCCAGACGTCTCTCGGGCCATGACGTGCACTCCGGAACGGTAGAGCACTCGATTTCGACGGGTGCGTGTGGAAGAACGGTTGACCGTGCCGATCCGTTCTTGGCCAGACGTGCTGCGATCATAGGAGGCCCGAATCCAACGTGGGAGTCGAGTCGCGCTTCCACGCCGCGATACGATTCCGGGAGCAGCGCACTCGGCACGTGGCGTTTCCCCGCCGCGCCCAGGGGGCATGCGCCGGACCGGTCCGCTCGAGGTGCATGCGCAAGCATGTGGTCGTCGACGATGATTCGCCAATCGCTCATCCTCGCAACGATGCTGTCGATGGTGTTGGCGGAGGACAGCGTCGCCCAATTGATCGTCCCCGATCCCGACGATCCGGTTGCCGTCTTCGGCGTCGCCGACGGCATCCTCGTGTCGCTCCATCCGGGCGCATTCGACGAGCGCCCCGACGGAGGGCCGCGTGGGCTGATCCGGATCGGGGTCGAGCACGGGGGTGTGCGCCACCTGCTGAACTACATCGCCATCGAACCGGTCGTGAACGGACGGCGCGGCCTGAGCGAGTTGGAGCGCGGGGCGGACGGTGGCCCGGGTCTGGCGTTCGCGCTGGTGCGCCCGCCGGAGGCGGCCTCCGCGCCGGAACCCGGGCGATCCCGGGTACCGTGGATCGTCGAGTCGGGACCGGACGGGCGCTCGGTTAGGGTCGGCATCCGGACCGATCGTTTCGGAAACGGGGCGGAGCCGATCGTCGAGATGGCCCTGTTCGAGGAGCGCCCGCTCGAGGTGCGCTTTCGACTGTACGCCGCGCCGGGCAGCGCGCCGATCGAATCGCTTGTGCTGACGGCGACGATGGGAAACCAGTCTCGGTGCCGGGAACTGTGGCTCGCGGACCAGACGGTTCACGCCCACGAGCTCTTCCGCGACTATGGACGGAACGGCTTTGCGAACCACGAGCCGTTCGGGCTCGAACGACTCCATCGGGCCGCGAACGGCGACGTCATCGTCGTCGTGACGCCGGACGAGACGGATCCCAGCGAAGTTCGTCCGCTTCCCGACGGTGCATGGCGCTGCACCTTGCCGTGGTGCGTGCAGTTCTGGCGCAAGCCGGCCGCGGGCGTCACGCATGCGCTCCGCGCACGGGTCAACGGGAGGCGCGTCTACTGGGGGGGACGGACGCCCATACCCGGGGGGCCGTCCTTCGAGAACTTCGAGCTCCTCGAGCCGTACGCGCGGGGATCCGAGCTGTGGTTCGGCATGGCCTTCGACAGTCCGCAGTCACGGTTCGGGTACTCCTACGACCGCCCGCCCGGCAAGCCGATCGAACGTGAGATCCCCGCGCAGGAAGCCGAGGCGGTACGCGACGCAGGAATCGACAGACGTCCGTTGGCCGCGGAACTGCGACCCGGCCTCGACGGCTGGCACGCCAACGGTGGGGCGACGGCATTCCGGGTGTTCGAGGTGGACGGCCAACGCCGCCTTACCACTTTCGGTGAAGGGCGCGATGCCGACACCGGGCGACTGTGGCAGGTGTTCCTGGTGCCGGCCGATGCCCACACCATGCGACTCTGGATCCATGGCGGATGCGATCGCCAGCGCCTCCGGATCGCCGTCTGGGATGGCGACCAGCTCTACCGCACGATGACCGGACGGAACGACAACGCGCCGTTCGAGGTGCGGTGGGATGTTCGCCCGCTTCGCGGCCGCACGGTCACCCTGGAGGTTGTCGACGAGAGTCGGGATCCCTGGGGCTTCATCGGTGTGCATGGGATCGAGCTCATCACCGAGCCGCCGCAACCGGATGCGCCGCCGGCGGCGCCAGGGACGTCGGAGGCGATTGCTCCCGGGCCGTCGTGGCCGACCGGGCATTTGGTCGTGTCCAAGAGTGGCCGCGCTACTGCGCTTCAGCGCGTCGCCAGGTTGGGGTTGCACGAGCCGACTACGGACACCCGCCCCACGCGCCAAGCAGGTTCCCGAGGTCGGCGCCGTCAACGACGCCGTTTCCATCGAGATCGGCGCTGCCGTCCGATCCCCATTGCCCGAGCAGCACACCGAGGTCCGCGCCGTCCACGACCGCGTCGCCGTTCAAGTCGCCGGGGCAAGGAGGCGAGTCGTCGCCGACGACGAGCGCGCGTCCCTCGCCCAGCACCTGGAACACCGGCCCGCCACCGCCGTGAATCCACCGGGCGGTCTTGTTGCTGGCGCCGGTCCCACGTGCCCACTTCCAGGCCGCGGAGTACTGGTTGCTGAGCCCGATCACGCCGATGAACCAGCGCACGTTCTCGGGCGTGTTCGCCTCCAGGGTGAACGGGGTCGCCAAGTCCAGGCTGTAGTGCGTGAGCCCGCCGGGACCAGGAGTCGCGGTGAACGTGTTGGTGTCGAAGGTCACCGTGGGAAGGGGCGGAGGATTGCTGCCCCCGTAGTAGAAGAAGGCCAGGGGCTGGTAGGCGATCGTGTTCGGATCCTGCTTCCAAACCTCGATCCGGAATCCGAGTTCCGCGGTGCCGGTTCCCCACCACTCGAGATGGTTGATCGTCTTCGGAACGGCCAGTTCGAAGTCCGTCCAGCAGGCCGTGTCGAGGTCGGAGTCGTTTCCGTCCGGACCTGGATCGATCCAGAGATGCGACTCGCGCATCGTTCCACCGACGACGGGCTGAGAGTCGACGATGACTCCCGCAACCGCGGTCGACGCGGCCACGAGTGCGGAACCGAGGGCGAATCCGATGGTGGATGAGCGTGTCAAGACGGATGCTCCTGCGCGTTGGAGGAATCGGTGGGCTGCGTTGCCGCGGCAGCGCATGGGAAGACAGGAAGACATTCTCCGACCCGGCCGCCGCCTCGCTGCACACTTTGCAGGCCTTTGAAGACGCGATTCGGACCGCACGACTCGGCACGACTCGGGCCAGGCACCTCGGGGCCAGGGGGAGGCGACCCAAGGGTGTCACCCCCGGTGGCATGGCCCGGTAACGACGACGGCGCACCGCGTTGGGCAGGCCAACAGGTGGAGTGTCCTTGGCGACGGACCCGGCTCGTGCCCGGCCCGTCCGCTCCGCGTGGCGCGCGGCGGCGAGGTCAATTCGGCGGTCGTGGCGACCGAGTTGCATGTGGACTCGAGCCTTCGAGGGGGGGCGACTCCCGACCGAACGGACGCTCGCGAGGGCATCGCTGCCGGTCCCCGACCCCCGATGTCGGGTCGAGGGCGCGGTCGCGATCGAGCACGACTTCCTCACGGATTGCTAACTGCGTGACCATCACTTCTTGGCCGTGCCGAGTGACAAACGGATCAATTCGGAAGGCGCGTGCCACGGGGTTCGCCGTTGTCGATCCACTGCCATGAATTCGGAGGCGCTCATGCACCGTTTGGAGAACACAGGTCGGTTGGCGGCAATCGGCATCCTGGCCGGCTGCGCATTGACACTTGCCACCAGGACCGTCGCGGCAGGGACGCCGCCGAAACTGACTCCGGTGGAGGCGCTCGGCAAAGCGCTGTTCTTCGACACCAACCTCTCGACGCCGGCGGGCCAGTCGTGTGCATCGTGTCACGAGCCCGCCGCCGGGTTCACGGGCCCAAGCTCGTTCATCAACGCGCACGGGGCCGTCATGGAGGGCGCGGTTGCCGGCCTCTTCGGGAAGCGCAAGCCTCCCTCGGCCGCGTACGCGACCTACAGCCCGGACTTCGGCTTCGATCGGAGGCGGAGGCTCTTCGTCGGCGGCCAGTTCTGGGATGGTCGCGCCGCGAACACCGCCGAGCAGGCGAAGGAGCCTTTCCTCAATCCGGTCGAGATGGCGAATCGCGACGCCGGCACAGTATGCCTGGCAGTGAAGGCGGCGGAGTACGCCCCGCTCTTCGAGGCCGTGTACGGACCGGGCTCGCTCGATTGCGACGAGGGGCTCGAGCTGACCTACCAGCTGATCGCCGACGCGATCGCCGCCTACGAGGCGAGTGAGGAGGTGAACCCGTTCAGCTCGAAGTACGACCGCTACCTCGATGGACTGGTGTACCTCACGCCGGAGGAGGCGGCCGGACTTGAGGTGTTCAACGCTCCCGACAAGGCCAACTGCGCTGCGTGCCATCCGAGCGACCCTGGTCCCGGGGGGCGGAAGCCGCTGTTCACCGACTTCACGTACGACAACATCGGAGTGCCGAAGAATCCTGAGAATCCGTTCTACGCCATGCCGCGATCGATCAATCCCCTGGGACCGGCGTGGGTCGATCTTGGCCTCGGGGTGACGGTCGAACTCGACGACGAGCTGGGCAAGCAGAAGGTGCCGACGCTCCGGAACGTGGACAAGAGGCCGTCACCGGCGTTCGTGAAGGCGTACATGCACAACGGCGCCCTGAAGAGCCTCGAGGAGGTCGTGCACTTCTACAACACCCGCGACGTCGAGTCGTGGCCTTCCCCGGAGTACGGGGAGAACGTCAACGACGAGGAGCTGGGCGACCTCGGCCTGTCCCCGGACGAGGAGTCGGCGCTGGTGGCCTTCCTTCGGACCCTCAGCGACGGGTTCGAAGTGATGCCGGGCGATCTGGACGGCAGCGGCGCGATCGACGGCCGCGACCTGGGTCTCCTGCTCGGTGGTTGGGGGGGAGCCGGTCCTGCGGACCTCGACGGGGACGGCGTCGTCGGCACCGCCGACCTGGCGATCCTGGTCGGCGCGTGGACGGGTTGACGTGATCGAGGGGCGCG
>JAGQOG010000294.1 GCA_020427695.1 Phycisphaerales bacterium | reverse complement strand
CCTTGGCGGGTCTGCTCTCGACCACGGTTCCGCTGCTCTTGGCCTCGGTGGCGGGATGGGACAGCCTGTCGATCGGCCTGATGATCGGCGTTCCGATGGGGATCATGGCCTTGGGCTCGTGGCCCGCGGGCGTGCTGGCCGATCGGTTCGGGAACCTGAAGGTGCGCACGATCGCGGCGCTCGTCTACGCGGTGGCGGTGGCCGCGATCCCGATCCTGGGACCGGGCCCGCAGTGGTTGTTGCTCGCCGTGATGCTCGCGTTGGGGGTGGCCGCGTCGGCCCTCATGCCGACGGCGCTCACCTTCGCGGCGCGCACCGAACGGGGCTCGGTGGCGATGGGCGCCTGTCATGCGGCCGGCAACGCGGGCTACCTCGTTGGCATCGCCGGCGCGGGCGGGCTGCTCGGTCTGCTGGGTGGGCCGCAGCCGAAGATCATCGACTACACGATGACCATCCAGATCTTCGCCCTGCTGCACGTGGCGATCACGGGGATCACCCTCGCGCGACTCGCACGCTAGCAGCGGGTCTCTTGGCGCCGAGCGCCGACTACGCGTACCACATCCAGCGGAGAAGCTCGCGCGGCGACGGCGTCTTGCCTTGCACCAGCACGCCGATGCGGAAGACCCGCGACGCCAGCCACACCATGCCCACCATGGCCGCGTAGCCTTCGACGAGGGAGAGCGCGATCTGCCACGCGGCCACCGGTTCGTTGGCGGCGGTCACCCGCAGGATCATCACGAACGGAATCAGCGGGGGAATGAAGCTCGTCACCGTCGCGAGCATTCCGTTGGGGTTCTCGCTGATCGGGAACCACAGCATCAGCGGCAGCATCAGAACCAGCATGGCCGGCGTCACCAGCGACTGCGCCTCGTGAATGTCGTTCGCGGCACTGCCCACGCCCGCCATGATCGACGCGATCATGAAGTACGCCATCACGAAGTAGAGGCCGAGGAAAACCAGGTGCGAGATCGGCACCAGGTCGAGACTGGCCATCGCGAAGAGGCCGGCGAGCCCGAGGCCGCCGTAGGCCAGCAGCATGACGGCGCTCACCATCGACTGTCCCAAGAGCTTCCCGGCCATCAGTTCGAGCGGGCTGACGGCGCTCAGCAGCACCTCCATCACCTTGTTCGACTTCTCCTCGATGGTGGTGGTGAGCAGGTAGTTCGCGCTGACGAACACCGACATCCAGAGCAGCATCATGAACGCGCCGGGGATGAGCATCTTCGCCATCACCTGCTCCTTCGCCTCGCCCCCTCCCGAGGAGAGTCGGCGCAGGTCGGCCGACGGCCGCTGCACCATTGCCCGCAGCCGATCGACGTCCATCCCGGCGGCGGTGGTGCGGGCCCGCGTGGCGGCGTCGGCGAGCAGTCCCTCGAGCAGCATCGAGTGGTTGGGGGGGAAGCCGGGCGGCACAAAGAGCTGGAACCGCTTGCCGGTGCCGTCCGCCGCCACCACGTCCTCGGGGAAGACCGCGACCGCGACCAGCTCGCCCGATCGCACCTTCTCCTTGGCCGCCTCGAGGTCGGCCTCCGGCGCCAGTCTCTCGACGTCGAGATCGACGGCCGTCGACGCGGCGCCGAGCGCCGCCGCGGCGGCCGCGCCCGCCTCCATGCCCGCGGTGGGATCGGTTGGTACGCCCTCTTTGGGCTCGCTCTCCCGCGCCGCGTCGTCGAGAATCCGGTGCACGCGACCGCGCAGCCGGTCCGGCTCCATCTCGATCTCCATCGCCGCGGCCACCGTGCCCGAGGGATCCACCACCGCGACGGTCCCCACGAGCGGCTGCACGGAGCTGCGGGTGAGCAGCGGCATCAGGACGAGCATCCCCGTCACGAGAAGGGGAACGCCAAGGGCCGCGAAGACGAACGCCTTCGTCAGGGCGGTGTACTTGAACTCGCGCCAGGCGACGGTGAGCACCCTATGCACTGGTCAGCTCCCTCTCCGCCTCGGCGGCCGCGGCCTCGCCCCCGCCGCGGCGCACGAGCCGCACGAAGACCTCCTCCAGCGTGACGCGGCGCACGCCCACCCGCCGCAGCGGCGCCGCCTTCAGCAGGCCCGCCATCACCACCTGCGGATCGCCGTCCTCCGCGAGCGACACCTCGATGCCGTCGTCGGCGACGCGCGCCCCGACCACGCCGGGCAGTCCGTCGGCGATCCGGGCGGCGTCGGTGGCCGCCTCGATCGGGTCCGCCACCACCGTTCGCGGGCTGAAGCGAGCGCGGATCTCGTCCATCGTGGCGTCGAGCAGCTTCTCTCCCCGGTTGATGAGCACCAGCCGATCGCACAAGCGCTCCGCCGACTGCATGATGTGGGTCGAGAAGATGACCGTGCGTCCGGCGTCCCGCTGCTCCTGGATGACCGTTCGCATCACCTCCGCGTTCACGGGATCCAGCCCGGAAAAGGGCTCGTCGAGAATGACGAGCTCGGGCTCGTGCACCAGCGCGGCGATGAACTGCACCTTCTGCTGCATGCCCTTGGAGAGCTCGGAGCAGCGGCGTCGCACCACGCCCGGGAGCTCCATCCGCTCGAGCCAGGCCTCGATGCGCTGGTGGAGCCCGCGCGACGACACGCCCTTCAGTCGGGCCATGTAGGCGAGGAAGTCGCCCACCCGCATCTTCCGGTAGAGGCCGCGCTCCTCGGGGAGGTAGCCGATTCGATCCTTCGCGGACAGGGCCGATCCCCCGAGCACGGCGATGCGGCCGCCGTCGGGGTAGATGATCGACATGATCATCCGGATCGTGGTGCTCTTCCCGGCGCCGTTCGGACCCAGGAACCCGCAGACGATTCCGCGGGGAACGACCAGGCTCATGTCGCGAACGGCCCGTGTCGAGCCGAAGCTCTTGCTGACGCCGTCGATGACGATGGCCGGTTCGTCCATGGGGCCGCATTGAACGTCCTGCCCGCCTCGGCAGTCAAGCCGAAGCGGGCAGGATTGGTTCGTGCGATGCGACGGTCTCGTCGATCAGGGGCCGTTGCCGTCGGCGCCGTGCTCGCTGGCGGCGGCCCGCTGCTCGGCGTCCTGTCGCGCCAGGCGCGCCGCTTCCGACGGTGCCGCGAACGCGACCGCATCGATCGGATCGATCTCGAGCGCGGTCCAGCGGATGCTGTGGTGGCTCTCGCCGCGATCGACGGACATGCGAGCGAAGAGTCGGAGCCCGGCGACGTCGCCCCAGTCGTCGAAGCGAACCACCGTTGGCTCCGCCTCGTCGCCGAACCGGAGGCCCTTGAGGAGCGCGTCGTCGGCGCCGAACCACGCGTTCACGGGTTGGCCGGACTGGTCGATCATGCCGATCCGGATGCACTCGGCGCCGGCGAACGCTTCCCGCCCGATGGTGTGGAACTCGCCGTACCGCTCCGGGAAGGCGCGGATCATGGCCAGGGGATCGGACGAGTCGGCGTGCATGTGCGTCTCTTCTGGAGCGAGGAGACGGCAGGCACCGCTGTCGGCGGCGATCCAGGCGATGGTGCCGTCGCTGCCAACGCTCACCGTGCCCTGGGTGGCATTCGTGCGGGTGATCAGGAAGCGGTTCCCCGGCGCCGAGAGCGATCGCGACTCGATGTTGCCCGCGCTGCCGTCCAAGACTGCGGTCGAACGCAACCCGGGCACGGTGCGGATGCGGTCGATGCCGCCGACGGCGTCGATGAATGCCGAGACCACGGCGTTGCCGCTTGGCAACGCGCCGTCCGCGACGGGCGCCACCGGTGCCCGCCGCGCCGACTTCATCGGAGCGGCGACCGGGGCGTCCGCGACGGGGACGGGCTGCGGATCGGCGTTCCGCCCCGGCGTCGAGCCGGGCGTGTGGTCGGAGTACGCGGGAGCGGCGAAGGCCACGGCCGCGACGAGGATCGCGAGACGATTCATGCGGTGTTCCGAAGTGGTTTCGAAGGGACGGCCGCGCGACGGGCGCGACCGACCTCCGCCTCCATCGACCAGCGCGGCGACGCAATGGAGCGCCGTCCCCGCGCCCAGCAAAGAGCCTTGCGCCGGCCGTCCGGAAACGAACAGGAGAGGCCCGTTCGGCCTCTCCTGGGCAGCACACGCGGACCTTCAGCCGCTACTTCCCCTTGGGGGATCCGGTGCCGCCGGGAGCGGCTGGTGTTGCCGGGGCGAGGGGCGGAATCTGCTCGTCGCCGGTCTTCTCGGTCAGGGCCTTGATCTGCGGCGGCAGCTTGAAGGCATCGGTCTCCAGCGCGTCCCACGAGACCGACTTCACCTTGATCACCTGCTTCATCGAGGCCATGGCCGTCTCCGTCACCTGGGGCAGCAGCACGCCGTCGTAGTCGGTGTAGTCGCGCAGGTATGTCACCGTCGGCATGTCGCCCATGGGGGTGGCGGCGTCCGCCTTCATGCCGACGAGCAGTCCCGACGCCATGTCGAAGAGGGCCACCGTTTCGGAGCCTCCGGCGTCCGACATCGTCACCGCGTAGCAATTCTTACCCTCGAGCTCCTCCGTGCCGGTGGTCTTCATCGTGGGATAGTGCTTCTGGAAGTTCAGCTCCTTGTAGAAGTCGGCGTCGCGCTTCATCTGTTCGAGTTGGGCGCCCTCGATGACCATGGGTCCCATCGCGGGATCCTCGGCCCACGCGATCTTGCCGTCGTATCCCGTTCGCACGTCGCCGAGGCCGGGCACGTTCATCGACATGACCAGCAGGTCCGGGGCCTTGTTGCGGATCGTCATGTTCCCCGACATCGACATCGACGGAATCGAGAACTCCGCTTCGATGGTGCGCGACGATCGGCTGCGGAGGGCCTCTTCGCCGCCGATCGCCTTGATGTACTTGGCGAGAATGTCCGCAACGGCCGGGAGATCCTCGGCGGCCGGCGCGGCGGCCGGAGCATCGGGCGCGGTCGCGGGAGGCGCAGGCTGCTTGGGCACCGGCTTGGCGGGCGTCGAATCCTGAGCCCGGGCCGGCGACCACGCCGAGGCGGCCGTCACGCAGGCGAAGAGGGTCACGACGGAGGTCAGTTGACGGGTTCGCAGCATGGGTGAGGCCTTTCCGTGGGGCAGGTGTGGCGAGCGGCATTCAGCATACCGCCGGGCGAGGCGGCGGGTTCCGTTCACAGGGAGGATGCCGCCGCCGGCGCCGTGCCGGCGGCGTTCCGCGCGAGAGCCGCCTCCTCGGCCGCCCACCGCAGCGCCGCCAGCAGCGGGGCGTCGCGGCCGCCAAGGAGATCCTGCCGCGTCACCTCGACGACCTCGTCGGGTACGACGCCACGGCCCTCGATGCGCACGCCGTTGGGGAGCGTGAAGTCCGCCACCGCGTGCAGCAGGGCATCGCCGTTGGGGAGCGTGGACATGTGCGCTGGAAGCGCCGCTCCTGCCGTCGTGGTGCCGAAGATCCGGGCGCGGCCGATCGCCTGGAGACCGCCGGCGAAGATCTCCGACGTGCTCGCGGTCAGATCGTCCACGAGGATGGCCACGGGTCGGGCGAACGGCGCGGCGAGCACGCCCTTGGCGGTCACGCGACGCGGATTCACGCGGAACTCGAGCGTCGCGTCGCGGGTTCGGAAGGCACCCAGGCTCACGGGGCGATCGCAGAAGTGTCCCGCGAGACCCATCGCCATGGCGCCGATGCCGCCCGGGTTCCCGCGCAGATCGATGATGATCGCATCCGCGCCGCGGTAGTCGTCGATCGCCTCGTGGAACGGCGTGGCGACGGGCACCATCCAGATGTTGAAGCGGATCAGTCCGATCCGCAGTCGATCGTCTCCCGACGCCGGGGCGGCGGCACGCAATTCCTCGGTCGTCGCTTCGCGTGCTTCCAGCACCGCGTTCATCTCCGGCAGGGCGCCAAACGCGACCTTGGTTCCTTCCTCTGCCGTTCGGATCGCGTTGGCGACGCGCTCGCGGCCGTCGCCGTCCTCGAAGACGATGTGCTCCACCGATCCGGCCGGGCCTTCCAGCCACCGCCGCACGGTCGAGGCGGTGGCGAAGCGGGCATACGCCGGCGACTGCTCGGCCAACGACGCCTGGAGCGCGGCCGTCGAGTGATCGCCGACCGATGCGATCGCCCACCCGGTGCGGATGGGCGCGATCTCCGAGACCGCCGATGGCCCGACGCGCGTGACCAGCACGCGGCCGTTGATGAGCCGCACGTCGAGATCGATGCTTCCGGGCGTCGATGGGGACTCGGAGAAGGCGCTCGGAATCTCCGACGCGCCTGCCGGGGACGGTCGGCTGTCAGCAGCGCCGGTCTCGTCGGAGGTCGGCGGTGCCGCGGTGCCGCGGGTGTCCTCGGCCAGGGGGGCGTGCTCGTGATCGGCCCCGCTTCCCCGCACGAGCGAAGCCGCCTGGCTCGGCAGTACGCCGAAGTGCGATGCACCCAGTCGAGCGACCATCGCGTTCACCGCATCGCGCACCTCCTCGGTCGTCTCGGCCGCCTCGGCCTGCGGCCTCAGCTCGGTCCGCACCGCGTTCCAATCGACGCCGTTCATGGACGCATCGAAGTACGTGTCGCGCACGATCGTCCACGCCGCGTCGAAGGTCTCGGCGCCCTTGAGATCCGGCGCCGCGGGTCGCGATTCGGCGGTGGCGATCGCGGATCCAGGCGAGAGCTCGGGGCTCGGTGCCGGCTCCGGCGACGGAACCGGGGCGCGGGACGGGGGAGGGCTGGCGGCGGTCGGCGCCGTCGGCGGCGTCTGGCAGCCGACCAGCAGGAGGGCGAGCGTTCGGAGGGATGCAATTCGACGGCGGTTCATGATGCGGGCGATGGTAGGACGGCGTCGGCGTGCGACGCGCCGGCCGGTTGCCGCGGCGACCGGTCCGATGGTGGCCAATCGAGCGGGATCCCTCGGTAGGGGCCGGTTGCGGCCTGTACACTCGATCGATCGTTGTCGTCCCCGAGGTCTCGCAAGGGAGATCGCCATGCGCCGAGCCGAAGTCGTCCGTCCGGTTGTTGGATCCATCGTCCTCTTGCTGGCCGCGATGGCAACGGTGGGCGGCCTCGCCGGCGCTGCACCGCCCGAGGCGGCGCCAACGAGAAAGGTGTACGACGAAGCGGCCGATGGCCGAACGCAGATCGACGACGCGGTGGCGCGGGCCCAACGGGAAAACAAGCGCGTGCTGGTGCAGTGGGGCGGCAACTGGTGTCCGTGGTGCATCAGGTTGCACCAGCTCTTCGAGCAGGACGCGGACGTTGCCCGCACGCTGCTCTACGAGTACGAGGTGGTCTACGTCGATGCCGGTCGTCCCGCGGGGAAGAACGTGGAGTTGGCCAAGTCCCTTGGCGCCGCGCTCGACACGGGCGGCTTCCCGTACCTGACGGTCCTCGACGGCGAAGGCAAGCCGGTGGCCAATCGTTCCACAGAGGTTCTCGAGGTGAAGAACGACTCGGGCGCGTCCGCTGGCGTCGCCGCCGGCCACGATCCCAAGGCGGTGCTGGCGTTCCTCAAGGCCAACCAGGCACGCCCCGCCGATGCCGCGGCGGTGCTCGCCCAGGGCCTGGCGAACGCGAAGACCAGCGGGCGCCGCGTGTTCCTCCACTTCGGCGCGCCGTGGTGCGGCTGGTGCCGCCGACTCGAGAGCTGGATCCGCTCGCCCGATGCCGCACCGCTCTTCGATCAGGAGTTCGTGGACGTCAAGATCGACATCGATCGCATGACGGGCGCCGGCGCCGTCTACGCGCGATTCAATCCGGCCGCGGGTCGCATGGGCATTCCGTGGTTCGCGGTCCTCGCTGCCGACGGCAGCGTGCTCGGCACCAGCACGACCGCGGAAGGCGCCAACATCGGATTCCCCGTCGATCCCAAGGAGATCGAGCACTTCGCCACGCTCCTGCGGCAGAGCGTGCAGCATCTCTCCAGCGAACAGCAGGCCGCGCTGATCGCATCGCTTCGGGCCGCGGCGCCGAAGCCCGCAGCCCGCCCGGCGGCCGATCCGGCGGGGAGCACGCCGTAACCCGGAAGGAACGCCCATGAGCAAGGCAATCGGACATCGTTCGGCGCGTCGTGCGACCGCCCGCGCATCGACCCTGGTTTCGCGCGCGGCCGATCGCACGCTTCCGGAAGGCATGCCGCGGCGAGCGTTCCTCGGCAGCATGACGGCGGCGCTCGCGGCGCCTTGGATCGTGCCCGCGTCCGTCCTCGGGCGCGCCGGCGCGGCGCCCCCCAGCGAGCGGATCACGATCGCCCTGATCGGCTGCGGCGGCATGGGGCGGGCGAACCTGAGTGGATTCCTGCGCAAGCCCACGGTCCAGGCGGTCGCGGTTTGCGATCCGGACCGCTCGCGCCGCGAGGAGGCCAAGCAGCAGGTGGAGTCGTACTACGCGGGGCAGGCGGGACGATCGGGCGGACGCTTCACCGGGTGCGCCGACTACAACGACTTCCGCGATCTCCTGGCCCGCGACGACATCGATGTCGTGATCGTCGGCTCTCCGGACCACTGGCATGCGCTGCACGTGTCCCACGCGGCTCGGGCCGGCAAGGACATCTACGGCGAGAAGCCGCTCTCGCTCACCGTGCGCGAAGGTCGCGCCATGAGCGACGCGGTGCACCGTTCCGCACGCGTGTTTCAGACGGGAAGCCAGCAGCGGAGCGATGCGAGGTTCCGACAGGCGTGCGAACTGGTGCGGAACGGGCGCTTGGGGCGCCTGCACCGGATCGTGTGCGGCCTTCCCGCGGGCGAAACCACGGGGAACCACGCGGCGCAGCCGGTGCCGGACGGCTTCGACTACGACCTCTGGCTCGGACCGGCCCCTTCGGAGCCGTACTGCCCGGAGCGCACGCACTACGTGTTCCGCCACCTGCTCGACTACTCCGGCGGCAAGCTCACCGATTGGGGCGCCCACCACATCGACATCGCCCAATGGGCGATGGGCACGATGGAGACCGGGCCCGTTCGCGTCGAGGGCAAGGGCGAGTTTCCCGCCGACGGCTTGTGGAACGCGGCCGTCCAGTACGACATCGCCTGCACCTACGACAACGGCGTGGAGATGCTGGTCACCAGCCGGGCCCCCAACGGCGTGCGCTTCGAGGGCGACGAGGGCTGGCTCTTCGTCACCCGCGGCGCCATCGACGCCGGTCCCAAGTCGATCCTCCTGGAGACCATCGCCCCCAACGAGGACCGGCTGTTCGTGTCGAACGACCACCATCAGAACTTCCTCGACTGCGTTCGTTCGCGCCGGCAGCCGATCGCCCCGATCGAGCAGGCGCACCGCTCGATCACGATCGCCCATCTCGGCAACATCTCCATGCGGCTGGGGCGTCCCTTGCGGTGGGATCCCGCGTCCGAGCGGTTCGTCGACGATTCGGGCGCGAACGCGATGCTCGGAAGGCCGATGCGGGCGCCGTGGAACCTGGAAGGGAGCGTGAAGGCATGAGCATCCTCGGACGATCCGCGGCCATCGCGGGGAGACGGCGTGCGCGGCTGCTGGCGTTGCTCCTTGCCCTCGGCGCCGTCGCGCCTCGGACGACCGGCGCCGTGGACGACGCTGCGCTCGAACAGGCGTTCGGATCGCTTCAGTCGTACACGTTCGGCGGTGTCGAAGCGCCGCTGCACACCATCCGCCAGGGCGTGCGTGAGCGCCTCGCCGACCCCGACGCCTGTGCCGCCCTGGCGCGACGGCTGGAGGCGGTCGTCAACTCCGACGCGTCGCCGGATGCGATCGACTTCGCCTTGCGCGAGTTGGCGTTCGTCGGCGACGAACGAACGCCCGCGGCGATCCAGCGCCATCTGCAGGATCCCCGTCTCGGCGTGCTGGTCGTGCAGGTCCTGGTGGCCGTTGGCTCGCCGGGGCGGGCGGTCCTGCGCGGGTCGCTGAATCGACTGGACGATGTCGCCCTGCTCCAGGCCATCGACGGCCTCGTGGTCGCCCGCGACGAGGCTGCCGTCGCGCCGCTCGCCGAACTCGCCGCCGGCCGTTTGGCCCGCGCTCGATCGGGGAGCGGTCCGGTGCGCGAAGAAGAGCGATTCGTGGATTCACCGGCGGTGCGGCGGGCGGCGCTCCAGGCCTTGAGCGTGCTCGGCACGGCGGAGGCCGCGAACGCCCTCCGGGCGGTGGTGGCGGACGCGCCGCCGGGGCCCGACCCCGTGCTTCTGGCGGCACTGCTGCGCGGTGCGGAGCGTCGCCTCGCCGAAGGCGACCGGACCGGCGCGCAGGCGCTGGTTCGGGACGCGGTGTCGCGCTGCGACGACGACGCCGATCGCCTCGCCGCAGCCGCCATGGGTGTTCGCGCCGCTTCCCCGGACGATGTGGCGCCTCTGCTGGCGATGCTGCACGACGATCGTCCGGGCTGGTCGCAAACCGCGGTCGAGCTGGTGCGCAGCGGAAGGGAGCGGGGGATCGCGGAGCGCGTGGCCGAGGCGATGGCGTCCGACGAACCGGAGCGGGCCGCCGCCATGCTCGAGGCGCTCGCCCAGCGGGGCGACCGGGCGGCGCTCCCGACCATCGAGCGTCTTGCGGTCGGGGCCGACGCGCCAGCCGATGCCGCGGTCCGAGGCCGACAGCTCGCCGCGATCCGTGCCGTGGGCCAGCTCGGCGACGCGGGAAGCGTCGCGACGCTCGCGCCACTGGCGCTGGCCGAGGCGACACGCGCTCCGGCGCGGACGGCGTTGGTCGAGCTCGCCGGCCCGGGCGTGAACGAGGCGATCGTTGGTGTGCTTCGTCCCGGCGGCGAAGCGGAACGCGTGCTGCTCGCGGAACTGCTGACGGCCCGTCGCGACGCGGACCATGCTCCGGTGGCGATCGAGTTGTGCCGCGACGAGGCAGCCGCGGTTCGGCAGGCGGCGTATGGCGCCGCCGGCGAACTCGCACGGCTGGAGGACCTCGATGCCCTGGCGACGCTCGTGCTGTCGCCGCAGCCGGTGTCGGATCGCGCCTTGGCCGCGATGTCGTTGTCCCAGGCGGCCACGCGGCAGGTCGATCGCGACGCGGCGGGGACGGTGCTCGCACGGGCGCTCGACTCGGCGGCGCAACTCGACGATCGCGATCGGGTCGATGCGCAGATGGCGCTCCTCCGGATCCTGCCGAAGGTGGGCACCGGGCCCGCGCTCCATGCGGCGCAACGCGCCGCCGGTGTGCCGGAACTTCGGCCGGAAGCGGTCAAGGTGCTGGCATCCTGGCCGGACGCGTCCGCGGCCCCCGTGCTGCGCCGCGTGGTCGAGAGCGAGTCCGATCCGGCGTTGCGGGCGATCGTGTTCGCGGGCTACGTCCGCTTGCTCGGGCTCGGCGGCACCGAGCCGCCCGATCGGCAGGCGGCGGCGTTCGCGGAAGCGATGCAACTGGCGGCGGACGACGACGAGCGCCGAGCCGTTCTTCGAGGACTCGCGGCGGTTGCTTCGCCGGCGGCATTGGCCGTCGCGGACGGTGCGCTTTCCACACCGGCCCTGCAGGAGGATGCCGCCCTGGCGCTCGTGGCCGTCGCCGCTGCGCTTCCGGCGGACCAGGCCCGAACGGCGCGGTCCGCCATCGGCCGGGCGATCTCGGCGGCGCCAACCGACCGGGTGCGCAGCGCCGCCGGGGCGGCGATGGATCGGTTGGAGAAGGACCTCGACTTCGTGATGTCCTGGCAGGTCGCGGGTCCCTTTGCCGCCGATGGCAAGGGCGAGGGGGCGCTCATGGACCGGGCGTTCGCGCCCGAAACCGAGTCCGACGGCAGCGGCGTCTTCTGGCGCGAGCTGTTCGTCACCGATCCGGCCCGTCCCGGCGTGTTCGACCTGGCCAAGGCGGTCGGTGGCGAGAACTGCTGCGCGTACCTGCGCACGCGGGTCTGGTCGCCGCGCGAGCAGGAGGCACGTCTCGAACTCGGTTCGGACGACGGGATCAAGGTCTGGCTCAACGGCGCGGTCGTGCACGAGAACGACGCGATGCGTGGCCTCCGGGTGGGCGAGGATGTGGTGCCGATCGTCCTCGCCCAGGGCTGGAACACCCTGCTCATGAAGGTGACTCAAGGCGGCGGCGGTTGGGAGGCGTGCTGCCGCATCCGCGATCCGCTGGGCTTCCCGGCCGATGGCGTCGTGTCGATCGCGGACGAACGCTCGATGCAGGCTTTGCCGGGGGCGATCGTGCTGCTGGACGGCGCCGGACTCGACGCTTGGACCAACGGCGAAGGGAGTTCGCCGGGCTGGACGCTGGCCGACGGTGTGGCCACGGTGGTGCCGGGAGCGGGCCCACTGCTCTCGCGCCAGGCGTTCGGCGACTGCACGCTCTTCGTGGAGTTCCGCTGTCCCGACAGCCCGCCGGAGGTGACGGGCCAGGCCCGCTCCAACAGTGGCGTGTACGTCCAGGGCCGCTACGAGGTGCAGGTGCTCGATTCCTTCGGCGATCCCCCCGCGTCGAACCTCTGCGGCGGCATCTACGGCAAGTACGCACCGTTGGTGAACGCCGCCCGGCGGCCCGGCGCGTGGCAGTGCTACCGCATCGAGTTCACCGCCCCGCGCTGGAGCGCGGAGGGGAAGAAGACCGCCAACGCGCGGATGAGCGTGTGGCACAACGGCGTGCGGATTCACGACGACGTCGAGGTGGATGGAACCACGAACGCCGGGCGGAGCGAGGGTTCGAACGACGCGCCGCTCATGCTCCAAGACCACGGGAACGCGGTCCAGTACCGCAACGTGTGGATCGTGCCCCGCACCGGTTGGGAGGGACCGGACGCGGCGGGATTCGCGCTGCTTGCGCCCGGGCCAGACCTCGACGGATGGATCCAGCGCGGCGGGAAGGCGGCGTACCGGTACGAGGACGGCCAGATCGTGGGCGAGACGCGTCCCGATCAGCCCAACTCGTTCCTGTGCACGGGGCGCGACTACCGCGACTTCGTGATGGAGCTCGAGTTCCGGATCGATCCGGCGCTGAACTCGGGCATCCAGATCCGCAGCCAGAGCGAGCCCTCCTACCGCGGCGGCGTGGTCCACGGCTACCAGGTGGAGATCGATCCTTCCGAGCGCGGCTGGACCGCCGGCCTCTACGACGAGTCGCGTCGCGGATGGCTGGCGCCGATCGAGGATGACGGTCCGGCCAAGCGAACGTTCCGACAGGGCGAGTGGAACCGGTTGCGGATCGAGGCTCGCGGTCCGGACATCCGGATCTGGCTGAACGGCGTGTCGGCGACCGTGGCCTGGGACGCATTGACGCCGGAGGGATTCATCGCGCTCCAGGTGCACGGCGTTGGCGGGCGCACCGAGCCGCTCGAGGTGCGGTGGCGCGACGTGCGCATCCGCGAGGTGGGCGGGCGCGATCAGGCGAAGCGTTGAGCGCCGTCAGGACAACGCCTGCCGTCCGCCGGCGACGCGGCTCGATCTTCGAACTTCCGTGATCCCCCCGACGCCCGTTCTCCGCTTGGAGGGCGTGGGCGAACGGTCGCCCATGTGTGGGTGTGGCGGTGCCATCAAGGCAGCCGCCGAACCGCCGCCCGCCGAGACCAGCCTCGTTGACCACTTCCAAGGAGACCGCCATGCGTCATGCCGTTCGGGCCTTTCTTTCCGCATTCGTCGTCCTGCTCGCCGCCGCGGCGCCCGGCTTCGCCCAGGCGACCCCGATTGCCCACGGCAACGGGGTGTACGAGATCCAGGGCGAGCCACTGCTCCTCTCGTTCAACGTCGTCGAGCTGCCCAACGGCGAGGTCCGTGGGCACGTCTTTACCAAGAACCAGGTCACGGGCGGGATCCTCCACTCGAAGGTCACCTCCTACATGTTTCTCGACGACGTCCTCCTCGTGGCCGGCCCGCTCACCGCGGCGGTCAACGCGCCGCCGCAGTTCGTTCTCGGGGCAACGAAGTTCTACGCGTTCAAGGACAACGGCGACGGCACGCCGCCGGACGAGGTCACGGGCGGCGTCGCGCCGATCGAGTTCGGCGACCTGACCATCCAGCAGATCGTCGCGATCGGGGGCGGCCCGCCGCCGTCGACGTTCATGCCACTCACGGCGGGCGACATCACGATCAATTGAACGTTGGTCGGCCGGCTACCCCGCGCCGACTCACGAACGGATCCTGAATCCGGGGGGGCGCTGGTGGGTGCCGCATGCAGGCGGCGTCGCCAGCGCCCACAGGCGACGCGACGGCCCGATCGGGTCGCCGCGTCGTTCCCGAGAGGGACACCGGACCGGAGGCGCCGCACGGTCGCGACCTGCGCAAACACGAGGTCGGCGGGGCCGAACAGGCGAAGCACTGACAGCAGAGCGGGTGCAATGCGACGGCCGGGAACGACACCAATTCTCCGTACCCGAGTCCGGACCAGTGACCCTTGGGGCCTCGGTTCTTCCTTTGTGCCTCGATGCCTCCTCATTGCCGCTCGAGTCACACGTGGGATCCGAGCACTCAGTTCGTTGCCTTCTCGCCGGGGGGCTGTGAACCGGCACTCCACCCACGGTCAGACCTCCGCACCGAGAGGACCCGACCAAGCAACTCGCGACCGTTCATCGCTTCAATGGCGCGTTCGGCCGCGGAGCGCGTTTCGAAGTTCGCGAAGGCGAAGCCGCGCATGACCTTCAGGCTGCAGGCTCCAAAGCGCGAGAATTCCTCCTCAAGCGTGCTCTGCTCCGGCGTTTCGGGCAGGTTTCCCACGTACACGCCGTACCGCCCTTCCGTCCGTCGCGGTCGCGGCCACCCCGCCTGGAGCCTGCGGCCGGCCAGTTCCGCGCCGTCGATCTCGGTGATCGCCGCTTCGGCTTCCGCGCGCGAGCGGAACCGCAGGAACGCAAAGCCGCGATGCCCGCCTCCTGGGGCGGTGGGGATGTCGATCCCGGCAAGCATCTGGCAGGCCTCGAATCGGGCGACGAGTTGTTCCCGGGTGACGGTCGTGTCCAGTCCGCCCACGAAGACATCGTGGGTCTCGGCGGCGCGGCTGCGGCCGGGTTCCTCGGTCGCGCCGCGGGGATGCGCGCGAAGGACACGCATGCGCTGCCCGTCCCAATCGGTGCCATCGAACCGGGCGATCGCCCGCGCGACGTCCTTCGGTTGCGCCATGCTGACGAATCCGAACCACAGTCTCGAATCCGACTGCTCGGGCGGGATCTCCGCGCTCAGCACGGGTCCGATCTCGCCGAAGCGCTTCGCGAGCTGTGCCGAATCCATTCCCGGGGGCATTCCCAGGACGCAAACCCGATGGACCGTTGGCGCCGGCTTGAGTAGCTCTCGGGCCCGCGTCGAGACGCACAGCGACGTGCGGACGGGCGTCCCGCCGATCACGGCTCCGGAGAGATTGTTCGCCGCCGTGCGGGCGGCCATTCCCGACGCGAACTCGACATAGGCGCGATGGGCACCGGGCGACCTGCTGCTCGGGCCGAGATCCACACGATCCACCGTGCCAAGCTGCTGAAGGACCCCGACAATCTCAGCCTCTGTGACCGAGGGCGCGAGGTCCTTCACGAGAACGGTGCGGGGCATCCGCAGGATGACGTGCAGCACGTGCTTGGCCCGCGAGCACGCCACGTACAGCCGGGTCTGGATCGCGGCGTGACGGACGAAGAGGTCGTCGAAGCCGACCACAATGACGCAGTCGGCCTCCAGTCCCTTGAATCGGCCGGCGGTCGTGTACCGGATGCGGCCCTTCTCCTCGACCGTCTCGCCCTTGACGACTTGGAGGTTCCCGATCCGCGGTCGCCGGGCATACGCGGTGTAGTCGAACGGGTGCCGGCCGACCAGCACGATCTGTTCGGGACGGAGGCCTTCCTCGTGCGTGAGCCGATGGAGGATCCGGCGAACCGCCTGCCACTCGTCGTCCTCGCCGTCGGCGAAGTGGACGACGGGCTCGATGCCCTCGGGAACGCCGGCGCCGAGCTCACGATCCAGGCCGATCAGGGCGTCGTTGAAGCGGGAGATTCGTGCCGTCGATCGACAGCTCTCGCCGAGGTAGAGCGCCTCATCCTCGATCGGGAAGACATAGTCGTGAGCGTGAACATCCTGCCGCTCGTCGAAGAAGACGAACAGGTATCCCGTGGCCGCATCCGCAAGGCCCTCCTCGATCACGGGCCACCAGTGGTACCAGAAGTCCTGTCCTTCATCGACGACGATACCGGCGTACCGAACCGTGTGGACGTGCAGCGCCGACTCGAGGAGCGCTGGCGACACGTTGTCGTAGAATTCCTGCTTCTCCTCTGGACTTCGACGCTCGATGTCGTCGGGCCAGCTGCCACCGGTTGTCCGGACGACATGCTCGGCGAACTCGTGAAAGCCGAAGACATCGACGCGATCGCCAAGCGGACCGGCCGCGAACATGCGACGCAGGGAGGCCGCGATCGGCAGGTGGTAGGTCAGCATCAGGAAGCGACCCTCCGGATGCCGGCCGCACAAACGACGGACGGCCTCCGCAGCCACGAGTGTCTTTCCCGATCCAGCCTCGCCTTGGACGAGCACCCGCTTTCGCTTTGGCCCCAGGAAGTCGAGCACGCGCTGTTGCTGACTCGTCAAGCGAACGAGCTCCGGCTCGTCGGACTCGATCCGGTCGGAGAGCGTCTCCACCACCTGGAAGTCCGGCTTCAGCGCCTCGACGATGGCCTCGAAGCGGTCGCCCGGGATCGGTCTCGGCCTGCCGACGTCCAGCGCCCTGCACACCCAGGACTCGAGCGACTCCCGATCCTCCCGCAGGAGCACGAAAGTGCGCGTCACATTCAGCGGGAACTGTCCGTCGAAGCGCCGAGCGTGGGGAAACGCGACCGCGTGGCTGTACCGCAACTCGTTCATGCGCACGACCCGGCGAGCCTGCAGAATCCCGAGGACGTGGTGCATCGATCGTTCCGACTGGAGCCACGGATCGGTGATGCGCGTCCACTCTCCGTCCGCCCCCGATCCTGGCTTGAGTCGCTCCCATTGCCGATCGCGATGGCGGACGACACCGGACTTCGCCTCGATGAACAGGAACCCGAGCTCCGCGTGCAGGATCAGGAAGTCCGCATCGCTTCGCTCGATGACGCGGGTCGGATCGACCCAGGCAAGCCCCGCGAACACGACGAATTGGTTGTTG
>JAGQOG010000293.1 GCA_020427695.1 Phycisphaerales bacterium | reverse complement strand
TTCGGATGGGCCTCGTTCAACGGAGTCCTGCGTCGCCGACGCCGTGTCCGTGCGAACGACTCGCGATCCCCAACGCCTCGAGTTCGCGCAACGTCTCGTCGCGGTTCACCGAACGCTCCCTCCGCGGCGGCGCGCTCAAGCTACCCGGCCCGCGGCTTTCGGGGACCTCGAATCCAAAAAAAGAGCCCTCTTCGCCGGTCGGCGAAGAGGGCTCGTTCGTCGGGATCGACGGTCGCGTTACGGACAGGGGTTGGGGTCGGCCACGCTGACACCCGCGCCCCAGGCGACGCACTCGTTGGAGTAGGTCATGCCGTCGCAGCCGCACACCGGATCGAAGATCAACGTGCAGATGAGTGGCATCGGCGTGCAGACGCCGATCCCGTCACAGTCGCCGACCGCCTTCAAGCAGAAGAACCCGGGGTCGCAATCCGCGTTGTCGAAGCAGGCGCCCGGCGGCAGACACTCGCCCTCGAAGGCGACGCTGACCAGGCTCGCGGCGGCGACGCACGCGTTGTCGTAGGTATTGCCGTCACAGCCGCAGACCGGATCGAAGATCGCCGGGCAGGCCGCGGGGATCTCCGTGCAGACACCCATGCCATCGCAATCGCCGATCGCCTTCTCGCAGTAGAAGCCGGCCGGGCAGTCGGCGTTCTCGAAGCAGGGGGCGCCGCCCGGGCAGCTGGTCGCGACGCAGTCGAGCGAGTCGGCCGTCGGATCGGGTCCGCAGTCCGGGAACGGAGCACTCGGGCTCGCGCCGCCGCTGAACAGGAACGAGAGCGAGAAGACCGCGTCGGCGATGTCCACGCCGCCATCGTCGTTGGAGTCGAGGGCATCGAAGCAGTTGGTCGTGCCCGACACGAAGAGCAGCTCGAGCGTCGCCACCGGATCGGCGATGTCGATCGACGCGTCGTCGTTCGCGTCGCCACGGATGAAGTCGCTCTGAGCCGAGGCCGTGCCAGCGAGCACGAGCACCCCGAGCATCATCGAGAACCCGAAGAACCGTCCAAACGTCGTCACGTTGCCTCCTTCATCGGTCCCACCGGGACCCACAAGGGCTCCTCCAGCCCGCGCCCACCGGCATCTTCCCCCGGCTCCCAACGAGCAGCCCGGGCATCTCATTGTGCATTGCATGGTACGGGCTCGTCCGACCCGAGCCAAACACCTTCTGGCCACGAGCGGCGGATCGGGGCGATCGGCCCGGAAGGAGGCAGCGGGGAACTCGGCCTCCGGATGCGGTTCGCTGGGCGGCGGGTTTCCTGTCGGGTGTTGAAGCGTTGCGGTGATGAGGAGGCGGAGCCGCTCGGGGCGGAGCGCGGGCGCGGCTCGGTCTCCGTGGAGTGGTCGAGAGACGTCACCCGCTCGCCGCCGGTCTTCGAAGGGCGGGTGTGTGGGTCTGAGTCGAGTGGGGCATCTTGTCTGGCGGAGATGCCCGGGCCGTGATGCGGATCGAACTTTCCTGTGTTTCCCGCTGGGCGCTCCCGCCTTGGTCGCTCCGTCGAGGTTCTCCCCAGACTGTTCGGGGCGCCGGGTATGGGCGGTCCCTGCGTTGATCGATGTTCGTTGTGGGATGTGGTTCGTCGGGCGGCGAGTTTCCTGTCGGGTGGTTGGGGCGCTCAGTGCCGGGCGAAGAAACGAAC
>JAGQOG010000292.1 GCA_020427695.1 Phycisphaerales bacterium | reverse complement strand
GTCGCGGAACGTTCGACACGGCCAAGATGGCCGTGGCACCCAACGCGCGGGTGCCACCGCCTTCCAGGCCGTGCGAGAGGTCGCGGAACGTTCGACACGGCCAAGATGGCCGTGGCACCCAACGCACGGGTGCCACGGCCTTCCAGGCCGTGCGGGAGGTCGCGGAACGTTCGACACGGCCAAGATGGCCGTGGCACCCGGCGTCGCCATTCACGCTTCGTCCGTCACACCCCGACCTGCGTCCGGTCGCGGTCGGCGACCTGAAGCAGCACCATCTGGCGATACCGGCCGCTGGCCGCCATGAGTTCGTCGTGGGAGCCGGTCTCGACGATCCGGCCGTGCTCCAGAACAAGGATCAGGTCGGCGTGGGCGATCGTGCTCAGACGATGCGCGATCACGAAGCTCGTGCGTCCCTTCATGAGTCGGGCCAGGCTCTGCTGGATGAGCCGCTCGCTCTCGGTATCGAGGCTGCTCGTCGCCTCGTCGAGGATCAGGATGCGCGGATCCGCAAGAAGCGCCCGGGCGATCGCGATCCGCTGGCGTTGGCCGCCCGAGAGGCGAACGCCGCGCTCGCCGATCAGCGTCGCGTAGCCGTCCGGCATCGCCTCGATGAAGGCGTCGGCGTTCGCCGCCTGCGCCGCCGCATGGATCCGCTCGGCCGGCGCGTGGCGCGCCGCGTAGGCGATGTTCTCGGCGATGGTGCCGTCGAAGAGGAAGACGTCCTGTTCCACCACGCCCAGGAGCGTGCGGTAGCTGTCGAGCTGGATCTGCCGCAGATCGCGGCCGTCGAGCGAGATCGATCCGCGGGTCGGATCGTGGAATCGCGCGATCAGGTTGCAGAGCGTCGTCTTGCCCGCGCCGCTTGGTCCGACCAGGGCGATCATCTGGCCCGATCGCGCCTCGAACGAGACGTCCTCGAGGACGTGCTCGTCCGAGCCGGGATACTGGAAGGTGACGCTCCGGACGGTCAGGTGTCCGCGCACCTCGCTCCGCACGAGTCGAACCGCGTCCGGTGCATCGGGCATCTCGCGGGGCTCCTCGAGCAGATCGAGCACGCGGTCCAGTCCGGCGAGGTTGCCTTGGAACTGCGTCGCACTGGAAACCAGCGCTTCCAGCGGTCCGAGCAGAAGCACGAGGTACGCCAGGAACATCACGAGGTCGCCGACGCTGATGGCGCCGTCGAGGACGCGCAGTCCTCCGTACCAGAGGAGTGCCGCCGACGCGACCGGGATCAGGAGCTGCCAGACGATCTCGAGGCCGCGCGACCACCACCACACCAGCAGCTCCTGCCGCGCCATCAGGTGCGTCCCGCGCGTGAATCGGCCCGTCTCGCTGCGCTGGCGGGCGAACGCCCGCACGATGCGCATGCCGCCGAACGCCTCGGTCGCATGGCTGTCGATCGACTGCCGCTGGGCGCGGATGTCGCGGTACACGGGGCGAATCCGACTGATCCACGTCCGGTGGCTGTAGTAGACCGCGGGAATCACCAGGAGCGAGCCCAGGAGCAGGCGCCAATCGGTGAAGGCGAGGATGGTCAGGCTTCCGGCAAGCTGGATGATCGCCCGCCAGGGGTTGTAGATCATGCTGAAGACGAGCTCGCCCACGCCGCCCGCGTCCTCGCGCAGGATGCTGGCGACGCCTCCCGACTTGAGCGCGTAGACCCGGTGGAGGGGCAGCCGCACCGCGTGCTCGAACACCTTGCGGCGAAGGTCCGACTGGAGGCGCTTGCTGAGGCTCGTCGCGTTCCAGCGGCTCCAGGTCTGCACCACGAGCTGCACCAGAACGACGACGCACAAGCCGATGCAAATCCACGTGAGCCGTTCGCGGGGTGCCGTCGGAAGGGGCAGGAGATCCTTCCACGCGGGCGGAACGGGCTTCCCGTCGAAGACGTAGTCGATCACGAACTTGGTGGCCGCGGGCGGCACGAGGGCGAGGCAGGTGCCGATGGTGAGCGCGCCCAGGGCCGCGACCAGGCGCCACCGGTGCGGTGCCACCTGGCCGAGGAACGCCCGGAGCAGCACGGCGAAGGTGCGGGCGCGTCGGCGCGGCTTCGGTCCCTCGGCGGGTGTGTCGGTCGTGATCTCCTGGTCGAGGGCCCGGGCGCCGATCCGCTTCCGCACGCGCTCGAGGTAGTCTCGGAAGCGGCGTCGGCTGGAACGGGGCGGAGGGGACATGGGCCGATTGTACGGGCGCTGCGCCGCCAGGCGTCAGTCGCCCAGCCGCTGGCGCAGCTCGGCGTGGTATTGCGCGATCGGCTGGCGCCGCTCCACGGGGAAGCGATTCAAGTGCGCCTCGGCGCGTTCGAGCCACGCCTGCGCCGCGACACGGTCGCCGACGGCATCCGCCACGATCCCCTTGGCGACGAAGACGAACGCCGAACCGCCCTCGGGTGCCGCCGCCATGAGCGCCGCCGCCTCCGCCGGCCGTCCGAGGCGCACCATCAGCAGCGCCAGCGACTCGTAGCTGCGCGACTTCCCCTGGCGCCGCGCGTGCGCCGCGCGAGCGGGCACCTCGAGCGTCGCCAGCCACTCGCTCGGCAGCCCGGGCCATGCGGTGGCCTCGCGGACCAGCTCGAGGGTCCAGACGTCGTCGGACCGGGCCTCCGCCCGCGCCAGCGCGCTGTCCAGGAGCGTGGTCGCGGCGCGGGGATCTCCGGAGCGCTCCAGCCAGCGCACCAGCCGAAGGAGAATGGCGCGGGTGTTCGCGTCGTCGGCTCCCAGGATCGCGGCCGACTCCTCGTACCCGTGGCGAAGGAGCGGCCCGGCCTCCGCCAGGCGTCCCTGGTCCATGAGGCATCCTCCCAGGAGCGACTCGGCGTTTCCCGTGAAGCCGAATCGTTCGGACGGCCCCGACCGCAGCGCCTCGAGC
>JAGQOG010000291.1 GCA_020427695.1 Phycisphaerales bacterium | reverse complement strand
TCCCGCCGCCGCACCGGGACGACCTCCGCATCGTGTCCCTGTCTCCCGCCCTGACGCGTGCGCTCCTGGTGCTGGGACTCGGGGACCGGATCGTCGGCCGGTCGCGCTACTGCACCGGTCTTCCCGCCACGGTTCCCGTGGTCGGCGATCTGCGCGAGCACGACAGCGAACTCCTCGTCCAGCTGCATCCGACGGACATCGCGGTGCAGCCCCCGAGCACCGGCATCGACCCGGGGCTCGAGGCGCTCGCCCGGACGCACGGTTGGCGGCTGCACGGCCATCGTCTCGACACGATCGACGACATTCGATCAACCGTGAGGAGTCTCGGTCGCGAGCTTGCGCCGGCCGACCCGTTGGAGGCCGAGGAGCTGAGTCGCCGGGCCGAGGACGCGCTGGCCGCGATCGACCATGGTCTCGCCGAACTGGCGGCGGATCCGATTCCCGAAGGCGCGAGTCCCGTCCTCCTGCTGTTCTCGACCGAGCCGCCCATGGCGTTCGGACAGCGCACCTACCTCGGGGAGCTCTTGCGGACCGTCGGGGGACGGAATGCCGTGACGGCGGAGGGGTATCCCGAACTTTCGCTCGAGGACGTCGTGCGGTTGGCGCCATCGACCGTGGTCCTGGTCAGGGGCGATGCGGCGGGCACCGCCAGCTTCGATCCGCTCCGATCGCTGTCGGTGCCGGCGGTGGTCGGTGGACGACTCGTCGAGTTGAACGAACCCGACGCCCTGATCCCCGGACCGAACGTGGTCGGCGTCGCCAAGGCCCTCCGCCGTTGCCTGGTTGGCAACACAGCCGCTCCGGGATCGGGTCCGTGACACGACAGCGCCGACCATGGCTTGGCTTGGCGATCCTGTCGCTGACGGCGCTGGCGGCCGTGCTCCTTCGCCTCGTGGTGGCCAGGCCACTCGACGGTTCGATCGCATTCGGCTGGCCAACCGCCGACGTCGCCGGGCTTCGCACCGGGGCGGTGCTGGCCGGCGCGTGCACTGGGATTGCGCTGGCGATCGCCGGTGCCATGCTCCAGGCGCTGCTCCGCAATCCCTTGGCCGATCCGTTCATCCTGGGCGGCTCGAGCGGAGCCGGTCTTGGTGTGATGGCGGCGACCTACTTGGCACATGTGACGGGCGTGCTGGCATGGACGTCGCTCGGCGCGGTGGCGCCGGCGTCGGTCGGCGCGGTGTTGGCGCTGGTCGCGGTGACGGCGCTCGGACATCGTCGGACGGGGCTCGATCCGCTCTCGTTGGTTCTGGCGGGCGTCGTCGTGTCCGCCATGTGCGGCGCGGCGATCATGTTCCTGCAGCAGATCGTGCCGCACGGCCTGCGCGGCGACCTGGTCGTGTGGATGATGGGACGCGTTCCCGAGACCACGCCGCGAGGCGTCCTCGCCACTGCATGGGTGATCGCGGTCGGCGGGCTCGTCTTCGGCATCGCGCTGGGACGCGCCATGGATGCCGCGGCCCTCGACGACGACGAGGCGCGATCCGTCGGCGTGTCGCTGGGGCGCCTTCGGCTCCTGCTGCTGGTGGCGTCCGGGATTCTGGCCGCGGCGGCGGTCGCGGTTGCGGGCCCGCTCGCGTTCGTGGGGCTCATCGCTCCCCATGCGGCGCGCATCGTGCTCGGCCCCCGACATGCCCCGCTCGTTGCCGGCAGCGCGTTGTGCGGCATCGTGCTGGTCGTGGGCGCCGACGCCATCCGACAGGTGCTCGAAATCGGAGGCGGCCGACTCCCGGTGGGCGTGCTCACCGCGGCCTTGGGCGGTCCGCTCTTCCTGTGGCTCCTCCATCGCGGGCCGGGGGCGACCGGAACCGGAGAGGAATGGCGCCCGTGACGCTTGTTGCCCGCGGACTCCATCACCGATTTGCCGGCGTGACCGCGTTGGCCGGCGTCTCGGTCGAGGCGCAGTCCGGTCGAACGACCGTCGTCATCGGTCCGAACGCGGCGGGAAAGTCCACGCTCCTGCGGTGCCTGGCCGGCGTGCTGTCGCCGGCCCAAGGCGAGGTGGAGTTGAACGGCGTTGCCCTTCGATCGCTTTCGCCGGCGGCGCGGGCGGCGCAGGTGGCGTACGTGCCGCAGCGTCCGCGCGTCGCGGCGTCGTTCAGCGTGGCGGAGGTGGTCGCCCTCGGTCGCTTCGCACTGCCCCCGCGTCCCGACCGGGTGCAGCAGGCAATCGAGCGATGGGACTTGGGCGGCGTCGCCGACCGGCCGTTCCCCGAACTCTCCGCCGGACAGCAGCATCGCGTCGCCCTGGCCCGGGCGACGGCCCAAGCGGAACCGGGCGGCTGTCTGATCCTCGACGAGCCGACGGCGTCCATGGACCTGGCGCACGTCCGATCGACGATCGACCACCTGCGCCGGGCGGTCGCGGCGTTCTCGACCATCGTCGTGTCGCTGCACGACCTCGCGGTGGCGGCGGTGCTTGCCGACGACGTCTGGGTCCTGGACCGAGGCCGGCTGGTCGGTGCGGGACCGGTCTCGGAGATGCTCCGACCGGAGATTCTCCAGCCGGTCTTCGGCGTGGCGTTCGCCTCCGGCGTGCTGGAAGGTGAGTCGATCGTGGTGCCGCGTCTGGGCGCTTCGGAGGGTCGATGAGGCGTGCGACGGAGGATCGCCGCAGGATGGGCTACAATCCGACCACGTGGGCAAGTGGATCTCCATCCTCTTCGTGGTGGTGGTGCTCGTCACGAACATCGTGGGCGCCATCGCGCAGCACCAGGCGAAGCGGCGAGCGGAGGAACGCAAGGCTCGCGAGCTGATGCAGCGGCGTGCGGGCGCGGGTCGTGCGGGCCAGCCGACGCCCGCGGCATCGAGCCGACCGGCAGGCGGATACACCCCGCCCGGACTGCAAACGCGCGTTGGTCCCGGAGCCTCGTCCGGGTCGAGCCCGACGGCAACGGTTCCGCTTCCGGCGGATGTGCTGGCCGACCGGCGCCAACAGCGGTTGGCCGAGCTCCAGCGCAAGCAGGACGTCGCGGCCGCACGCCGAATGGCGAAGGTGGACCGGGCGTCGCAGTCGCCGGTGCGACGGGCGGAGGAGCCGTTGGAAGCGCGGATCGCCCGGGAGCATGCGGCCAGCGACCTCCCACCCCACGAGCGTCTCGGTCGTTTGCAGCGCAGCACCGAGCGCGGTGCCATCGGATCCCGCCGCGTCGGTTCGGGCGGGCGTGCCAAGCGCAAGCGCGAACGCCGCGAGCCCGCCCCCCGTGGCACGCGCGGGCGCGTCAAGGGCGGTGCGCTCGAGACGTTGGCGGGAACCGCACTTCGGGAGGTGGGCGCCCGGAAGGACGAGCCGCACTGGCTCCGCCAGCGCTTGGCCTCGGCACATGCCTGGCGCGACGCGATCATCCTCCGCGAGGTCCTCGGACCGGCGCGGGGGACGGAACCGCTTGACAAGATCGGCATGTAGCCCGACCGTCAGCATCTGGCGGTCCGCCCAAGTCGACCGGATGCCAGCCACGAGCGGGCCACGCGCGCTGCGGGCAAATTGATCCGAACCCACAGGGAAACCGGCGCGATCGTGTTGCGATCGAGCCGCGTTGTGCCGCTATCGCGTTCTTTGTCCGCCCGGTATACTCGCCCCTCGATCGCCCCCGCCGGCGATCATGCAGGTGGCGTCGATGGACGCTGGAGTCCCAGCGCCCATCGAGGCCGGAGGATCCCGATGATCGACATCCGAAAGCTCAAAGAGCTGGTTCGGCTGATGGTGTCCAACGACCTGACCGAGCTGGACCTTCGGGACAGTCAGGAGCAGGTGACCCTGAAGCGGGCTTCGCCGCAGCCCATCATCCAGACGATCGCCGCACCGGCTGGTGCGATCGCCGCCCACGGCGTCGCGGCGCCAGCCGCCGCAGCCGCTCCCGCGTCGGGAGGCTCGGCCGCCGCGCCATCGCCCGATGCCGGACTCGTGGCCATCGAGAGCCCGATGGTCGGCACGTTCTACGCCGCGGCCGCACCCGAGAAGCCTCCGTTCGTGTCGGTCGGGACCTCGGTGGGTCCCGACACGGTGGTGTGCCTGATCGAGGCGATGAAGGTCTTCAACGAGATCAAGGCCGAGGCAAGCGGCACCATCGAACGCGTCCTGGTGAAGAACGGCGAACCGGTCGAGTTCGGCCAGAAGCTGTTCCTCATACGTCCCGCCTAACCCCGACGCCCGTGCCGCGGCACGCGCCCGACCGGTGTGCGGCAGCGCCGCGGTCGGGCCACGCGCCTCCCGCTCTCCTCCCATGATCTCCCGCATTCTCATCGCCAACCGCGGCGAGATCGCCCTCCGGGTGATCCGCGCTGCCAAGGAACTCGGCATCGAGACGGTCTGCGTGTACTCCAGCGCGGACCGCGAGGGCCCGTGGCTCCAACACGCCGACCAGACCGTGTGCATCGGTCCCGGTCCGGCCCGCGAGAGCTACCTCAAGATCGATCGGATCATCTCGGCCGCCGAACTCGCAAACGTCGATGCCATCCATCCCGGGTACGGGTTCCTGGCGGAGAACGCTCACTTCGCCGAGGTGTGCCGCGACTGCCACATCGAGTTCATCGGTCCGAGCCCCGAGGCGATGGGTCGACTGGGCGACAAGGTCGCATGCAAGCGACTCGCCAAGGCGACGGGCACGCCGATCTTTCCAGGGTCCGACGACGCCATCGAGGACGAGGAGGAGGCGGTCAAGATCGCGAACGAGATCGGCTATCCCGTGATCGTGAAGGCCGCCGCCGGCGGCGGCGGGCGCGGCATGCGGGTGGCCCACAACGAACCCGCGCTGCGGGCCGGCATCAGCGCCGCACGACAGGAGGCGCAGGCCGCGTTCGGCGACGGGCGCGTCTACATCGAGAAGTTCCTGGAGGCGGCTCGGCACTTCGAGGTCCAGGTGCTCGGCGACAAGCACGGGCATGCCGTGCACCTGTTCGAGCGCGACTGCACCTCGCAGCGCCGCCACCAGAAGCTGATCGAGGAGGCGACCGCGCCCAAGGTCGATCCCGCCAAGCGCGACGCGGTGTGCATGTCGGCGGCGGAGCTGGTGCGCTCGGCGGAATACTCCGGCGCCGCCACGGTCGAGTTCCTGATGGACCGGCACCAGAACTTCTACATGCTCGAGGTGAACACGCGGGTGCAGGTCGAGCACCCGGTGACCGAGATGATCACCGGCGTGGACATCGTCAAGGAGCAGATCCGGATCGCGGGCGGCGAGCCCCTGGGCCTCGACCAGAAGAAGATCGTGGCCAACGGCCACGCCATCGAGTGTCGCATCAATGCGGAGGATCCCGATCGCGGGTTCATGCCGCAGGCGGGTCGGATCGAGACGCTGGTGCTCCCCGGCGGCCCCGGCGTGCGGATCGACTCCCACGCGTGTGTCGGCTACCGGATTCCGCCCGACTACGACTCGATGATCGGCAAGCTGATCGTGCACGCGCCGACGCGGAACGAGGCGATCGCCCGCATGCGGCGTGCGCTCCAGGAGTTCCGGATCGGCCCGATGCGGACGGTCGTCCCGCTGCACCTGCGCATTCTCGAGTCGCGCGAGTTCGTGGACGCGGACTTCGACATCCACTACGTGGAGCGGATGTTGAAGTCGGAGGGTGGGAAGCGGTAGGGGGGGGTGACGGGTGCCACGGCCACCTTGGCCGTGTGACGACGCACTGCGCGACCAGC